>CANIFK010000812.1 GCA_947466555.1 Acidobacteriota bacterium
GCCTGCGGCGTTGTCCCATTCCAGCTTGCCGTCCACCTTCATGGCGATCACGCCCAACAGCATCCACTGCACGAACGGACCGGCAACGGAGAAGTTGGAGCAGGAGGCATCCCCGCCCTTGCAGGCGCGGATCCAGTCGCGGTAGTGGCCGGGCGAGCGGGTCAGAAGCTGCGCCGGGAGCTTGTAGTCCTTCATGCGGGCATCGGGCAGCAGGCGGGTCCGCTCGCCGTAGCAGCCGGTGGTGACCATGCCCTTATCGCCGATGAAGAGGCTGCCGTTGTTGTCCTTGTCGCCGATCAGCTCCCCGGCCGGAACGCCGTCGAACTTGGGCATGTTCTTCAGGCTGTCGTACCAGAAGACCTTCACGGGCGGCAGCGGGCCGCGGGCCGGGAAGTCGAAGCGGATGACGGTCTGGTTGGGGAAGGTGTACTTGCCCACGCCCTCTTTCTTGATGCACTCAACCGAGGTCGGACCGGTGAGGGAGAGGCGCATGGCCATGTTGGGCGTGCCCATGATGTGGCAGGCCATATCGCCGATGGCGCCGCAGCCGTATTCGGGGAAGGCGCGCCAAGTGCGCGGGGCGATGGCTGGGCTGTACGGACGGTCCGGAGAGGCGCCGAGCCAGGCGTTCCAATCCAGGTGCGCCGGAACGGCTTCGGTCTTGGGTTCCACGCCGGCGCCTTGCGGCCAGTAGGTGCCGGGCCGGTCGGTCCAGGCGTGGACCTCGGTGACGTTGCCGATCTCGCCGCTCCAGATGATCTCGGCGCATTCGCGGGCACCGGCGTTGGAGTAGCCCTGGTTGCCCATCTGCGTCGCGACCCCGTACTTGGCGGCGCCGGCGGTAAGCTGCTGGGCCTCCCAGACCGTACGGGTGAGCGGCTTCTGACAGTAGACGTGCTTGCCGCGCGCCATGGCCCACATGGAGGCGGTGGCGTGCATGTGATCGGGGCAGGAGACGAGGACGGCGTCGATATCCTTGTGCTTGTCCAGCATGACCCGGAAGTCCTTGTACTTCGGGGCATTGGGGAACTGTTTGAAGGCGCGTTCGGCGCGCTTGTCATCGGGGTCGCAGAGGGCGACGATGTTCTCCCCGGCGCAGCCGTTCAGGTCCGTGAAGCCCTTGCCACCGGAGCCGATGGCGGCGATGTTGAGCTTTTCCGAGGGCGACTTATAGCCCAGGGACTTGAGCGTGGGGGCTGCGTTGACCGCGCTGGCGGCGAGCGAGCCGTAGAAGAAGTGGCGACGGGAAATGGACATGGGGTGCACGCCCAGTTTACCAGCCCAGCAGTTCGCGGAGGCGGGCGGCGTAGCGGCGGCTGAGTTCCAGGGTCTCGCCGGTCGCCAGGCGGACGGAGCCGCTGGAGCGAGTGTCAGGGTCGATCTCGGCGACCTTGGCGAGGTTGACGATGGCGCTCTTGTGGACGCGGATGAACTGGTCGGGATCGAGGCGGGCTTCGAGGTCGCGGAGGGTGGCGTTGAGCAGGAAACGGCCTTCGGCGGTGGCGGCGAAGACCAGCTCGTCTTCGGCGACGAAGTAGGCGATGGTCTCGACCGGGAGGACGTGGAGTTTCTGCAGGCGCTTGCCGACGAGGCGCTTGAGCGGCGGACGGGAGGCGAGGAGGGCGTCGACATTGGCCTGCCGCTCGCGGAGGCGGGCGACGGCGCGGGCGAGGGATTCGGGCTCGACGGGTTTGAGGAGATAGTCGAGGGCGTTGGCGGCGAAGGCCTGCAGGGCGTACTGGTCGTAGGCGGTGACGAAGACGACGTGCGGGCGGTTGGGCAGGTTTTCGAGGACCTCGAAGCCGTCCATGCCGGGCATCTGGATATCGAGGAAGAGGGCGTCGGGGCGGAGGGTCTGGACCTGCTCGATGGCCTCGATGCCGTTGGCAGCTTCGCCGGCGATGGTCAGACCTTCGAAAGCGCCCAGGAGGCGGGCGAGGCGTTCGCGGGCGCGGCGTTCATCGTCGACGATCAGGACTCGCATGGGAGGCTCCATTCGAGGGTAACGCGGGTGCCTGCTCGGGTGCCGGCAATGGTGAAGCGGCCGTTGGGGAGGGCTTCGACGCGTTGGCGGACGTTCGAGAGGCCGACGCCTTTCGAGGGCTGGTTGGGGGTGAAACCGGAGCCGGTGTCGGCCACGGTGACCAGGATCCGATCCGCGGCTGGCATCGCGACGGTGACGGCGATGGCCCCGCCGGCGAGTTGGGGGGCGATGCCGTGTTTGACGGCGTTTTCGACGAGCGGCTGAATGAGCATGGGCGGGACGAGGATCGGACCGAGCTCGGCTGGACAGTCGAGGGTGTAGGTGAGGCGGTCCTCGAAGCGGAGGCGCTCGATGTCGAGGTAGGAGGTGAGGAAGCGGACCTCGTCGGCGAGGGGGACGGCGGGCTGGCGGGTGGAGTCGAGGGCGTAGCGGAAGATGCGGGCGAGGTTGAGGACGGCCTGTTCGGTGAGGGGGGAGTCCTTGACCATGTCGGCGAGGGAGTTGAGGGAGTTGAAGAGGAAGTGGGGGTTGATCTGCGCGCGGAGGGCGCGGAGCTCGGCTTCGGCGGCGAGCTGGCGCTGTTTGCGGGCGTCGAAGCCTTCGAGGGCGGCGGCGAGGTGGGCGGCGACGCCGTCGATGAAAGTCGCGTCCTGGGACTGGTAGGGGCGGCCGCGGCGGCGGGGTCCGAGGGAGAGAACGCCGTGCGGGGGGAGGGCGACGAAGGCGGCGGCGGCGGGGTCGGGCGCGGGGTCGAAACGGGCCCATTCGGCATGGAGAGCGGGGGCGAGGGCGGTGGCAACGTGGTCGATGGCGGCTTGGGCGCTGGCGCATTTGGCGATGCCGCTCGAGATTTGGGCGAGGGTCTGGTGGTAGTCGGGACGGCGGAAGACGAGGCGGTCGAGAGCCGTGTCGATGGGGCCGACGGCGAGGAAGAAGGCGTAGGCGGCGGTGAGGCCGGAAACGGCGAAGGCCGCCCCGATGGTGGGGGCGGCGAGGAGGGCAAGGAGGAGGAGGGCGCCGAGGACGACGCCGCGTTTTATGAGGAGGTCGAAGAAGGTGGCGCGGGTTTGGAAGTAGATGAGGCCGGCGATGCTGGGGAGCATGGCGAGCTGGGGCAGCAGCTGGTTGGGGTAGGTCCAGACGGTGATGTCGACCAGGACGAGCGGGAGGAAGGCGGTGGCGAGGGTGCGGATGTCA
>CANIFK010000813.1 GCA_947466555.1 Acidobacteriota bacterium
CCTCCAAACGCCGCACCTCACCATCCCGCACCCCCACATCCACGAGCGGGAGTTCGTTCTTACGCCGCTCAACGAACTGTTGGGCTAAAGTTAAGGAAGTGCAACGCAGCTTCCTCGCCCTTCCTTTCTTCGCTTGCGCACTGTTCGCGCAGCCCGTCGACTTCGTCAAACAAGTCGAACCGATCCTCGCCGCCAAGTGCTACGGCTGCCACGGTCCCGCCAAGCAAACCTCCGGCGTGCGTCTCGACGACGGCCCCTCCGCCCTTGCCGGTGGGTACGGCGGCAAAGTCATCCTCCCCGGCAAATCCGCCGACAGTCCGCTCATCCACCGCGTCACCGGCGCCAACGGGCTCAAGGCCATGCCCATGGGCTCCAAGGGTTTGCCCCCGGAACAGGTCGCCATCCTCAAAGCCTGGATCGACCAGGGCGCCCAATACCCCACCCGCGCCGCCGCCAAGGCCGCGTCCACCTCTTCCCATTGGGCCTTCCAGCCCATCCGCAAACCCGCCGGCGCCATCGATACCTTCATCCGCGCCACCCTCGCCAAGCAGTCGCTGACTCCCTCCAAGGAAGCCGACAAACCCACCCTCCTCCGCCGCCTCTCGCTCGACCTCACGGGCATTCCCCCCACGCCCGCCGAAATGCAGGCGTTCCTGGCCGACGCCTCTCCCAACGCCTACGACAAGCAAATCGACCGCCTCCTCGCCTCTCCCCAATTCGGCGAAAAATGGGCCCGCCACTGGCTCGATCAGGCCCGCTACGCCGACTCCGACGGCTACGAAAAGGATTGGGCCCGCCCCTGGTCCTGGCGCTGGCGCAACTGGGTCATCGACGCCATCAATCGCGACATGCCCTTCGATCAGTTCACCCGCGAACAGCTCGCCGGCGACCTGCTCCCCAACGCCACCGTCGAACAGAAAGTCGCCACCGGCTTCAGCCGCCACACCCTCACCAATCGCGAAGGCGGCATCGACAACACCCAATTCCGCTTCGAAAATGTAGCCGACCGCTCCACCACCGTCGGCTCCGTCTGGCTCGGCCTCACCACCGGCTGCGCCCAGTGCCACGACCACAAGTACGACCCCTTCCGCCAGAAGGATTTCTACCAGATGTACGCCTTCTTCGATAACGCCGAAGAAGAAGACATCGACGCGCCGCTCCCCGGCGAAACCGGCCTCTGGCTCCGCAAAGCCGCCGAATTCGAAAAGAAGCGCGAAGCCTTGATCGCTGACTACAAGGTGCGCGAAAAGCAGCCCGCCTGGGAAGTCGACATGCTCGACGCCTTCAAGAACCCCGGCCGCCGCACCGATTGGGACCTCGCCTGGGACTGCCTCCTGAAACTCACCGAAGGCGGCGATGGCGGCAAGATCATCAAGATCCCCGCCGCCCAACGCACCGCCCGCGAAAAGCGGATTCTCGAAACCCACTTCATTCGCAACTACCACTTCGCCATCGGGTCGAAAGCCTACAAGGACATCAAGTTCGACGAACTCGACAAGAAGCTGAAGGACCTCGAAGCCGCCTATCCGCAACTCACCCAGGCCTACACGCTCCTCGAAACACCCAACCCTCAGCAGTCCCACCTGCGCATTCGCGGCGACTTCAAACAGCTCGGCATCGCCGTCGAACCCGACGCTCCCTCCTTCCTCCCGCCGCTCAAGAAACAAGGTGCCCGCGCCACCCGGCTCGATCTCGCCAACTGGCTCACCGCGCCCGAAAACCCGCTCACCGCCCGCGTTACCGTCAACAAAATCTGGCAGGAGCTCTTCGGGCAGGGAATCGTCAAAACCGCCGAAGATTTCGGCATCATGGGCTCCCGCCCCAGCCACCCCGAACTGCTCGATTACCTCGCCGCCAAGTTCCGCGACGAAGGTTGGAGCCGTAAACAGATCATCCGCGAAATCGTGCAATCGGCCACCTACAAGCAGTCCTCCGACGCCCGCCCGGAACTCGCCGAAAAGGACCCGGAAAACAAGTACCTCGCCCGCCAGTCGCGCGTCCGCCTGAATGCCGAAACCATTCGCGACGCCGCCCTCTTCTCCGCCGGCCTACTCGATCTCTCCAAGCTCGGCGGCCCGTCCATCAAGCCTCCGCAGCCCGATGGCGTCTCCTCGCTTGGCTACGGTCGCGGCACGAAATGGGAAGTCAGCCCCGGCACCGATCAGTATCGCCGCGGCCTCTACATCCACTTCCAGCGCACCACGCCGTACCCGCTGCTGATGAACTTCGACGCGCCCCGCTCCACCACCGCCGCGTGCCGCCGCGGCCACTCCAACACCTCTCTCCAGGCGCTCAATCTCCTGAACGATCCCGTCTTCCTCGAAGCCGCCGAAACCCTCGCCCTCCGCCTCCTCCGCGAAGGCCCGGCCGTGAACAAGGACCGCATCCAATACGCCGCGCAACTCGTGCTCAACCGCGACGCGCGCCCCGCCGAAGTCGAACGCCTGTCGAAATATCTCGATCAGCAGCGCACCCTCTTCGCCAATGAAAAGACGCTCCCCGTCCACCCCGTGCCCGGCATCGATGCCGCCGAACACGCCGCCTGGACCGGCCTTGCCAGTGTCCTCCTCAACCTCGACGAATTCGTCAACCGCGAGTAACCACCATGGACTTTTTCGCTATTCAAAAACGCCGCGAGTTCTTCCAGAAACTCACCGGTGGCCTCGGCACCATCGCCCTCGGCGACATGTTCGCCCGCACCGGTTACGGAGCCCAGAACCCCCTCGCCCCCCGCAAGCCCCACTTCGCGCCGAAAGCCAAACGCGTCATCTTCCTCTTCCAGGAAGGCGCCCCCAGCCAGATGGATCTCTACGATCCCAAACCCCTGCTGAACGAGTGGCACGGCAAGTCGCTCCCGCCCTCGCTCACCAAGGACATGAAGCTGGCTTTCATCAAGCCCACCGCCGCCGTCCTTGGCAGCCCGCGAAAGTTTAAGAAGTACGGCCAGGCCGGCATGGACCTGAGTGACCTGCTGCCCCACACCGCCTCCATCGCCGATGACATCTGCCTGGTTCGCTCCATGCAGAGCGATCAGTTCAACCACCACCCCGGCCAGCTCCAGCTCTTCACCGGCCACAACCAGGTCGGCCGCCCCAGCATGGGCAGCTGGGCCCTCTACGGCCTCGGCAGCGAATCGGAAAACCTCCCCGGCTTCGTCGTCCTCTCCAGCGGCGTCGGCAC
>CANIFK010000814.1 GCA_947466555.1 Acidobacteriota bacterium
GAGCAGGGCCACTTAGAGGGGAGTTAGCGGCTGGTTTGGTTGTGATTCTGGGTTAGCGCGCCGGCCTTGATTTTGGTTTTGAGTTTCATGTGGGGTCTCCTGTGGTTTGGAGTGGTTCTTGGTGAACGCTCCTGGGTGGGATTGCGCAGGGGAGGGGGCTTTTATTTCATGGTGGCGGGGGAAAAGTTGATGGCGGGCGACTGCGGCGTCCGTTTGGGTTTCTGCTGCGTGGGGGCTAGAACGGGCGGGGGCCTCGCATGGGGTTGAGGTCGCGGTTGAGGCCTTCGCGTAGTTGGGTTTCGGTGAGTTGGCCCGATTTGTCCGCGTTCCAGGAGGCGAACCAGCGGGCGAAGCCGGAGCGGAATTCTTCGCTGGAGAGGCTACCGTTTTTGTCGGTGTCGAATTGGTCGAGGAGGGGGCGGTCGAGGCCGGGGCCGCGCATGCCGCCGGGGCCGCCGGGGCCGCCCATGGTGCGGACGAGGCCTTGGGATTTGCCGGCGAGTTGATCGGCGACCGATTGGGCGCGGGGGCCGACGAAGCCTTTGATGGGTTTGACGGGGCCGCCGAAGCCGCCGGGGCCTCCGGGTCCACCGCCGGGGCCGCCGGGACCTCCGCCGGGGGGCGGGCCGAAGCCCATGGCGGCGGGCGGGACGGGTTCGCCGGCGACGACTTTATCGAAGCGGGAGAGCATGTCGGCGGATTCGTCGGCGATGGCCGGGCGGATGGCTTTGGCGAGTTCATCGACCTGCGCGGAGAGGCGCGTCGGGACGGTCAGTTTGGCCTGGAGTTCGGTGAGGCGGGCGCGGTACTCCTTCTTGAATTCGGGGAGAGCGTAGAGGCGCTCGAGGAATTTGATGGAGCCTTGCCAGGGTTGGTTGATGCTGAGTTGTTCGCGCTGCTCCTGAGGGCCGGCCATGGCGAACTGGCCGAAGGAGTGGTCGAGATCCCAGGGGAGGAGCTCCATTTTGTTCGACTTCGGGTTGAGGTAGACGTAGTAGTTCTGGCCCATGCCGAGGATGCTATCGAGGGTGGAGAGCCAGGTGGTGACGGCCATGTAGCGGGCCATTTGGGGGACGTCGAGGAACGACGGGGCCTGGGCGCGGAAGTCTTCGTCGGTGCCGTTCGAGAGGAGGCGGGCGAAGTCGATGACTCGTTTTTTCTGGGCGGCTGTTGGGGTGCCTTTGGGGTCGTAGGGCTGTTCGTAGGGCTCCCAATTGTCGCCCATGTAGCCGAAGATGTTGCGGGTGGCGGGTTTGAGGAAGAGGCCGTCTTTGGTGTTGTAGTTTTCCTGGGCGAAGTTGTTGTCGATTTCTTCGACCAGCGAGTAGAGGCCGAAGTATTTGTGCTCGTATTTGCCGGGGACGGTGACGTAGACGCGGGCGAAGGCGGAGCGGGGGGCGGTGACGCCGGCTTCGCGGTAGAGGCGGTAGGAGAGGACTTCGTTCATCCAGCTGGCGTCGGTGACGGCGCTGTGGAGATTTAGCTTTGTGACTCCGGCGAGTTTCTGGCCCTTGGTGTATTCGTTGAGATCGATTTTGAAGGACTTCTTTTCTTTGCCGCGGGACTGCATGTAGGTGCCGTTGCCCTTGTAGCGGACGGCGACGTCGGCGAGTTTCTGGCCGTCGAAATCGAGATCGGCGTGGACGTATTCAAAATCGATGCCCGCCATGCCGGAGACGCCGTTGCGTTTGCCTTTGGGGGCGACCAAACCCTGGGCGCCGCCGGGGCCGCCGGGGCCACCGCCCATCATCATGCCGCCCATGGCGGATTCAAAGAGCGACTGGCTGCCGGCGCGGAGTTCGTCGGGGCCGAGGGCGCCGGATTTCTTTGTGTCCCAGCGGGCGAACCAGGTGTCGGCGAGAGCGGTGAATTCGGCGGCGGAGAGCTGCTTGTCGCTATTGGCGTCACCCTTCATGAAGGCCGAGGAGAGGATGTTGCCGATGCCGAAGCCGCCGGGGCCTCCTGGTCCACCGGGCCGGCCGGGACCACCGGGTCCGCCGGGTCCGCCGGGTCCGCCCGGGCCCCGCATGCCGAAGGGCATGCCGCCGCCTTTGGGTTCGATGGCGGCCCACTGGGCGGCGGTGAACTGGAGATGGATGGTCCAGACCTTGTCTGTTTGGAACAGCTCCGCGGGCTTGCGCGGCGGGGCGGCGAGGAGGGGGAGCGTGCAGATGAGAATGCGGGCGGGCCAGTTCATTCGACCCCTATTGTCGCAAAGTGGTTACAGGGCTGTTACGGCTTCGAAGTTGCGGCGGGTGAGGACGACTTCGGGGTGGTCCGCGGCGAAGAGCGATTGTTTGATGGCGAGGGCGCGGGCCATGATTTGGCGGGCCTCGTCGATGTTGCCTTGATTGGCGAGCGCCATGCCAAGGTTGTTCAGAGTTGCCGCGACTTCGAAGTGATCGGGACCGAAGCGTTGTTCCTGGAAGGCGAGCGCTCGGCGGTAGATGGGGATGCTTTCGTCGAAGCGGTCGAGGCCGTCGAGGAGGCCGCCCCAGGCGACGGCGTCGGCAATGGTGTGTTCGTCGTCTTCGCCCAGAACGGCGCGGCGAATTTCGTAGGCTTTGCGGCCGAGGGGTTCGCCTTTGGCGTAATCGCCACGGGTGTGTTCGAGGCCGCCGAGGTTGTGATAGATGGTTGCGGTTTCGAGGGATTCGGGACCGTAGATTTCTTCCAGAATGGCGAGGGCGCGGCGGTACACCTTTTCGCCTTCGTCGAAGCGGCCCCAGTATTTGCAGAGCACGCCATAGTTGTTGAGCTGGCTGGCGACGGAGTGGTCCGCAGGGCCGTTGGCACGTTCGGCTTCGGTGATGGCGGTGAGGAGGGGTTGCGCGGCTTCGGGGTAGCGGCCGAGTTCGCGGAGGGAGCGACCGTGGAGGTTGTAGGCGCGGATGGCGAGGAGGCCGCGGGTTTCGGGGTCGAGTTGATCGAGGAGTGGTTCGATCAGCGCGACGGCGCGGGCGGTTTCGGATTCGGCTTCGGTGTAGCGGCAGAGTTCGAGGAGGGAGTCGGCGCGGTCGCAGAGGACGTTGGCGAGATCGAGGGGATCGTTGGCGAAGTGGTCGATGACTGGTTGCAGGGCTTCGAGGGCTTCGGTGTGGTGGCCGTCGAGCTGGAGTTGTTGGGCGGCTTCGTGAGCGGCGAGGGCTTGTTCTTCGGTCATGCGGCGGGTTCCAGGGC
>CANIFK010000815.1 GCA_947466555.1 Acidobacteriota bacterium
AGTTCGGCGGCGAGGAAGTTGAGGAGATCGGGATGGGTGGGAGGGTCGCCCTGGCGGCCGAAATCGTTGGGGGTGGCGACGAGGCCGCGGCCGAAGTGGCCTTGCCAGATACGGTTGGCCATGACGCGGGCGGGGAGGGGATTTTCCGGCGACGCGATCCATTCGGCGAGGGCTTTGCGGCGTTGAGGGATGAACGGCTTTTCGGCGGGTTCGCGGATATCGGTGGCGGGCGGGACGGCGGTGAGGGTGCCGGGTTGGACGATGTCGCCTTTGTTGGCAAATTCGCCGCGGGCGAGGATGTGGGTGTCGGGGACGATTTCGGTGTGGGCGAGGATGGTGGCGGTGTCGATTTTCGGTGGCGCCTTGAGGTAGGCTTCGCCTAGGCGGCGGAGGGCGATATCGCGGGCAGGGTCCGACTTCGGCATCTTTTGGATGCGCTCTTTGAGCTGGTCGACGGCTTGTTGGCGAGGGTAGAAACGGGTGTAGTTGAAGATGCCGTAGCGGCCGACGATGGGGATTTCGCGGTCTTCGCTGCCGGCGAATATGGCGGCCAGGCGGTAGTAATCCTTTTGCGGGATGGGGTCGAATTTGTGGTCGTGGCAGCGGGCGCAGCCGAGGGTGAGGCCGAGGAAGGCGGAGCCGGTGGTTTCGACGGCGTCGGCCTGCCATTCGACGCGGAACTGGTCGCCGGAGAGGGCGAATTCGTAGTTGACGGGGCCGACGGTGTAGAGGCCGGTGGCGATCCATTTTTCGAGGCGGTCGAGCTTTTCCTTGGGGATGAAGAAGCCGCCGTCGCGTTCGAGGTCGCCGGGGTGGAGTTCGTCGGCGGCGATTTGCTCGCGCATGAATTCGTTGTAGGGCTTGTCGGTGTTGAAGGCGCGGATGACGTAGTCGCGGTAGCGCCAGGCGTTGGTGAAGCTGACGTCGGTTTCGTAGCCGCCGGTTTCGGCGTAGCGGGCAACGTCGAGCCAGCGGCGGCCCCAGCGTTCGCCGTATCGTTCGCTCTTGAGGAGCTTGTCGATTAGGTTGGCGTAGGCGTTGAGGGTGGTATCGGCTTCGAAAGCCTCGATTTCGGCGGGGGTGGGCGGGAGGCCGTGGAGGTCGTAGGTGGCGCGGCGGATGAGGGTGCGCTTGTCGGCTTTGTTGACTGGGGTTAGTTTCTTTTCGGCGAGGGTGGCGTTGAGGAATTGGTCGATGGTGTTGTGGGTTTTGGGGTTGGTGATTTTTTGGAAGGACCACCATTGAGGGGTTGCGTTGGCTTGGGCTTTGGGGTAGGGGGCGCCGGCGGCCAGCCAATCGTTTAGGACGGCGATTTCGGTGGGTTTCATCGGGGTTTTGCCGGGTGGCATTTGGAGGCCGCCTTCGCCGCGGATGGCTTTGGCGATCCAATCTTTTGCGGGGCCGCGGGTGCCGCCTTTGGCGAAGGTTTGGGGAGAGCGGAGGTCGAGCCCGGACATCTGCGCGGCGCCGTGGCAGCCGGTGCATTTGCTGTTGAGGATCTCGAGCGCGCGTAGTTCTAGCGACTGCGCGAGGACGGGGCACAGGAGGGCGGAGGCGACGAGGAGTCCGCGGGCGAGCATTCGCGGAGATTCTATCAGGGTTTAGGGGTAGGATTAATTCGGTAAACGTGGTGGCTGTCCCCGGGTTTTTTTGTAGAGGGTGGTGCCGGGGGTGCGGGCGACTTCTTGGTAGTTGGCTAGCCAGGGCTTGAGGTCTTCGTATTCGGTGATGGCGAGTTTGGGGTTGTAAGGGCCGAGGCCGTCGAGGATCCAGTCGGGCTGGGTTTTGATGAGCTCGGCGCGGTTGGCTTTGGCTAGTTCGGGGGCGGTGGGGCGGCTGTCGGTGAGGTGGCGATCGGCGAGGACTCCGGTTAGCGGTTGGGAGTCGAGGAAGCGCGTGGCGGCAGGGTGGCCGGAGAGGGGGTAGATTTCGGGACGGTAGCCCCAGACGAGGATTGTGCCGGGCGTCGAGATGAGTTTGGCGGCGGCGCGGGAGTCCTGCTCCATGGCGAGGTCGCGCCATTGGTGGGGTTTGTTTTTGAGGTTGTCGGCGGCCAGTTCGAGGTAGCGGGGGCCGAAGCGGATTAGGGGGATTAGCAAGAGGGCGGCTAGGAGTTTTTGTTTGGGAAGGGCGCGGGCCGCCAGGATTAGCACGGGCGGGATGAGCAGGAAGTAGTAGCGGGGGGCGAAGCGGAAGCCGGCGGTGACTGCGATGAGTCCGCAGGTTAGCCAGATTAGCCAGCGGCGTTTTTGGGGTTCGTTTTTTAGGGCTATGGCGGCGGCGAGGACGATGGCGCTGTGGAAGCCGAGCCAGTTGGCGGTGCGCTGGAGGCCTTCGGCGATTGGGTTTGCCAGGAACGTATCGCGGGAGTAGAGGGAGCCCCAGGCCCAGACTTGTTGATAGTAGTTTTGGGCGGCGGGGAGGAGGATGATTTGGGGGAGTAGGAAGCCGGCGGCCCAGGCGGGGCGGAGGACGATGACGGCGGGGAGGAAGATTAGCATCTTGCCGTTGATGAGCATTCCGATTCCGGTTATGAGGCCTGCGGCGAGGGCTTGGCCGCGCCAGGCGGCGAGGACGGCGGCGGCTTGGATGGGGATGAGCATCAGATCGGGCCCGATGACCATGACGGTGGCGGGGATGCCGAAGGTGAGGAAGAAGGCGGTGAGGGCGGCGGCGAGGCGTTCTTCGGTTTCCGACCAGAGGTGGCGGGCGAGACGGCCGATGGACCAGGCGGAGAGGAGGACGTAGAGGGCTCCGGCTAGGCGGAGGGGGATGCCGGTTTTTGCGCCCCAGAGTATGTAGAAGGCGGGGAAGAGCGGGGGTTTGTCGAACCAGATTTCGTTGTAGAGTGCCTTGCCGCGGAGCATTTCGGCGGCGGCGGCTAGGGGGTAGCCTTCTTCGACCCAGGTGATGTTTGCGTGGGCCAGGCGGAGGAGGAAGACCGCGGCGAAGAGGAGAGGGTAGAAGGCGCGGGGGGTCACTGCGGTGGCCTGGTTTGGAATTCGGGTTGGGCGGGCGGGCGGGGGTCGGATTTGGGCACGGCGGTGGAGTGGATTTTGTTGGCTGGGACGTAGCTGAGGAACATCATCTCCTTTTCGGCTCGGGTTTGGGGGACACGGCTCAGCACGGGGATGGGCGGGCGATTGAGGTGGTGGTTCCAATCGAGGCGGAGGA
>CANIFK010000816.1 GCA_947466555.1 Acidobacteriota bacterium
GGCTGCACCGGCCACCCCTTCGCCCAAACCCCCAATGCCGACCGCCTCGCCCGCGAAGGCGCCCGCTTCGAAAACGCCTTCGTCGCCACACCTCTCTGCTCCCCCAGCCGCGCGACGTTCCTCACCGGTCAATATCCGCTCCAACACGGGATCATTGACAACACCGACCGCTCCCGTCACAGCCACACCCTGAAAACCTGGCCCCGCCTCCTTCACGACAGCGGCTACGCCACCGCCTTCCTCGGCAAATGGCACATGGGCGTCGATGACTCTCCCCGCCCCGGCTTCGACCACTGGGTCTCCTTCCCCGGCCAGGGCGAATCCTTCGATCCTCCCCTCAACATCAACGGAAAACCCATCCAAACCAAAGGCTACATCACCGATATCCTCACCGATCACGCCGTCGACTTCATCAACCAAAAACGCGAAAAACCCTTCTGCCTCTACCTCTCCCACAAAGCCATCCACCCCAACATCACCCAGGGCGCCGACGGCAAAGTCTCCCGCTTTGAAGAAGCCGACGACTTCAAAGTCGCCCCGCGCCATCGGGACCTCTACGCCGGCCGCACCCCGCCCCGCCGCGGCAACTACAAAGTCCTCCCAACAGATAAACCGGCCCTCCTGCAAACTATCGAAGGCGTCCCGCCACTCTCTCCGGAAACCGCCACCGATGACGCCATGATCCTCAACCGCATGCGCATGACCAAGGCCATCGACGAAGGCCTCGGCCGCGTCATCGAAACCCTCGAGCGCACCGGCCAACTCGCCAACACCGCCATCGTCTTCACCAGCGACCACGGCTACTTCTACGGTGAACACTGCCTCAGCCGCGAACGCCGCCTGCCCTACGAAGAAGCCATCCGCATCCCGCTCCTCGTCCGCTACCCGCGCGTCTACCGCCCGCGAACATTGGTCCGCGCGCTCACGTCCTCCGTCGACATCTTCTCCCTATGCCTCAACTGGGCCGGCGTCCCCGCCCCGCCCATCCCCAAACGCGACGCCGTCTACATCGAATACTTTTCCGACACCGTCTTCCCACGCATCCGCAAAATGGGCTATCAAGCCGTCCGCACCGATCGCTGGAAACTCATCCGCTACCGCGATCAGCAAGGCGCCGACGAACTCTACGACCTCCGCACGGACCCGTTCGAACTCCGCAACCGTATCAACGATCCCACCGCGCCCAAAGCAAAACTCGAAGCGCGGCTAGCCACTATTCCGGGTCCACCGCAAACGCCTTCTCCCCGTTGAGATACCAGTTCCGCGCGTCCTGCGTAATCCGGTACTGCCGCGTCTCCCCGTTCGTCAACTGCACCTGCAAAAACACGTTCCCATTCGCCTCGCTGATCCGCCACCGCCCCTGCACACCGTTGCCGCCCGTGCTGCTCGCGCTCGCCCCAGGAACATCAATCGACATCATGCTGCTACTCCGGAACCAGTAGCTCCCATCGGCGTTCAGCATATGCCGCTTATCGCTGCTCATGCCCGAATAGGCGTGAAACTGCCGGATCATCTTCCCCTGCAACTTGCGCGTCCACTGCTCCGCCAACGCGCTCGAATCACCAACTCGCATCGTCGCCAGCATCCCCCGCAACTCTGCATCCCGCCCCGCCACGCGTTGCGCCATGCCGTACGCCACAATCACCTGCGCCCGCGTACCCACCGGCGCAAAGTAAATCTTCAACCCCGCCACCGCCAGCGTCCGCGGCTCCATAATCTCCCAGTAATAAGCGGCCCCGTTCCCAATCGCCTCCCGCTCTCCCGCGCGTCGAATCTGCCCGCCATTCTGCAGAAACGCCTGGCTCAACTCCCGCACGCTCTTCGCCTCTTCCGCCGCGCTGTAGCCATCCTGCAGCGCCGCAATGTAGACCTCTTCATTCGCCACAGCGCCCGCCGGAATCAGCAGCACGCCGCTGTCATTGTCCTGCGCGCGCCAACCCGCCGCGGGCTCAATCGAAAAGCCCTTCGGATGAACATGCGCCGAAGCGAGAGCCGTGCTGAAGAGGAGGATTGCGGTGAGTTTTCCCATAACACTCACCAACGCGCGCCCCGCCGGAAATCCCCATCAAAACGTAGCAATCGGGTTCAATGGCGACCCCGTTCCGCCCTTCACCGAAATCGGCGCCGCCGACAGCATAAACTCCCATCGCTTCCTCGAAACCGCAGCCGCGCTCACCGCCTCCAAATCACAGTTGTCAAAAAGTGGCGTCCCCATCGCCACCAGCAGCAGTTGATGCATCGGCTGCCGCACGCCCTCCACGCGCGACGGCATCACGTCCGTCCCCGCGTCACTGCCCACCATCGCCACATCCCGCTTCCGCAGCCACGCCGCGCACGACGCGTGCAACCCGGCCGACCGCAACCCCACATTCCACGGCCCCTCCACAGCCCGCCGTGCCCACCGCCCCGTGCGCACAAACACCACATCGCCCGCCCCCACCCGCACTCCCGCCCGTTTCTCCCATGCGTCCAAGTCCGAAGGATAAATCGCCGTCCCCGGCTCCAAATACGGCACACCCTTCAACACCGGAAAATCCAGCAAAATCCCTCGCGTCAAAATGCCGCTCTTAAACGCGTTGATCGCCAACTTCTTCGCGCCCTCCGCACCCACCTCCTCCTGCGAAAAGCCGTTGTACATCTTGCCCTCGAAGAACATATGGCACAGCGAATCCATGTGCGTATGCGCCACCCCGTGATACAGCACCGAATAGGTGTCCACCGAAAACTGCCCGCCCGCCGGATTCAGCCCCGTGTTGTTCATCTCCTGCGTAAACGGCCGCTGATTGTCCTCCGCCTTCTCCTTCTCCGTATCGCGCGACAGGGAAACGGAAACCCCCTCCCGCACCAGCGCCACGGCCTGCTTCCGCTTCGCCGCCGTGATCAGATTCACAGTCCCCATCTGGTCGTCCTTGCCCCAACGCCCCCAGTTGGAAAGCTCCTTCATCCACCGGTCCACGGTGGCCTTGTCTACTTTTTCCTGAGCCAGCAATGGAAGGGAAAGGAACAACGAGCGGCGCGTCATCCCAATAGCTTACTTAATGCGTCATCGAATAAACGATGTAGTTGATCCCCAGCCGAAAAGCCATCGACGCATACTTCTCCGGATAGTCCGGCAAGTCCGCCCACTCCCACGCATCGCCCAGGTCCATGTTGAAAAAGATGCCGACAATCAC
>CANIFK010000817.1 GCA_947466555.1 Acidobacteriota bacterium
CGGTCCAGGTGAGGGCACCGGCGCTGGCGCGGAGGGCGGGCATGACCAGACGCTGCTCCTGCCAGACGACGCTGGCGGAGGCGATTTTGACGGGGACGGCGAGTTCGGGGACGGCGAGTTCGGCGCCGCGGAGTTCCAGTTGGCCTTTCCATTGGGGCGAATCCATGCCCTTCTGGACGACGGCGAGGGTACCGCGGAGCTGGCCGGCGGTGAGATCTTCGACCCATTCGGCGCGCAGGCCGAGGGCTTTCATCCAGCGTTGGAGCCGCTTGACATCGTGACCTTTACTGGCGCCACGGCACTCCCAGGCGGGTTCGGTTAAGGTCCAATCGCAATCGACTTGGAGGGGCTGGCCATCGAGTTCGAGCTTGGTGGGGGCGAGGCGGACGACGCCTTCGTTCCACTCGGCCTGGATTTCGGCGGCTTCGAGTTTGGAACCATCGCCCCAGGACCAATCGAGACCGGTGAGTTTGGCGGTGCCGGAGGCTGGAATGGCGTTGGCCACACGCCAGGCGCCATCGAGGGTACCGGCGAGTTTCATGCCGTTGAAGTCGGCGCCGGGGGGGCGGAGCCATTCGGCCATGGGGGTGAGGGAGAGGGATTCGGCGGCGACTTCGGCGGACCAGGCGGGCTGGGTGAGGAAGCGGTCGGCGGCGATTTTGGCGCGGAGGGGGCGTTTGGCGTCGGTCTCCAGGCGGAGCGATTCGGTGCCGAGTTGGAGGGTGCCGGTGTAGGCGACGTTGATGGCGGCGGCGCGGGGGGGTTGGGTCCAGTGGTGGAGCTCGGTGATGTCGAGCTGGCCTTTGATTTGGAGGTTCGACACGGGGCCGCTGATTTCGGCGCGGCTCTTGATGGCGCCGTGGACACCGAGGTCGCGCGGGCCGACGAGTTGAGCGAGTTCCTGGAGGGCGGAGCGTTCGAGTTGGACGTCGAGATTGAGCTTGGGTTCGCCGCCGGTATCGCGGAGGCGGCCACGGGCGGTGACGCGGCCGAGGCCGCGGGCCATACGATCCGTCCGGGCCATTTCGCCGACGAACCAGATGTCGAAGTTGCCGTCGCCGACGGCGGAGAAATCGATATCGGCGTCGGTGAAGTAGTAGGCGGATTTGTGATCGTCGATTTTGAAATTGAGGCGGCCGCGGCGGACTTCGAGTTCGGGCATGGGGGCGCCGGGTTGGGCTCCGGCTGACGCCGTTGACGGGGGCGGGGCTAGGAGGGCCTTGACGTTCCAGCCGCCATCGACCTGACGCATGAGGTTGACGTGGGGCTTGTCGAGGCGGAGCGAGGAGAATTCGAGCTTGCCGGAGAGGAGGCTTAACAGGCGAATGCGGACGACGAGATCGTCGACGTAGGCGAAGGGTTCGGCGGAGATTTCGGGGCGTTCGTGGATGACGACTTTGCGAACGCTGAAGCCGGGGCCGGTGAGGAGGTGGAGGCGGACGGCGCCGATGTCGACTTTACGGCCGAGGGCATTTTCGAGGCCTGATTTGATGTTGGGGCCGAAGCGGTCTGCCTTGAGGAAGGGCGCGCCGCCGAGGGCGATGACGATGGCGAGCGTGGCCCAGAGGAGTTTGCGTTTCATGCGAGGCGTTCCTGGAGCTGGGCGAAGGCGGCGGGGTCGTCGGCGTCGAGGGCGACGCCGGGGTCATCGACTTCGAGGAAGGCGCGTTCGTAGCGGCGGATGACATCGCGGGCGGCACCGGTGACGGGAGCGGAGAGCAGCGCGTCGGTGACGGGGCGCAGGATGCGGACAGGGTGGCCGTGTTGGCCGTGATAACTGGGTTGAAGAACCATTGCTTGGTGCGGAATTGCTAAGAGATTGACGGTCGATTCGGCAACGTGGGCGTAATCGATGGGGCTGAATAGAATCGACTCGGCGCTGGTGGCGGCGAGTCCGGATTGGAGTGAGCTGAACTGGCCGCGGTCGGCGTCGGGATTGTGAACGATGTGGGCTTCCGAGAGGCGGTGGCAGGCGGCGAGTTGGGCCTCGACGCCGGGGCGAAGCACCACTACGACTTCGGCACAGACGGCGCGGAAGAGGCGGATCTGGCGGTCCAGATACGTTTCGCCTTGCCATTCGAGGAGCGCTTTCGGGAAGCCCATGCGGCGGGAGAGGCCCGCGGCGAGAATCAGACCGGTTGGGTTCACTTCAAGAGCGCCTTGGACGCCTCTGTCTGGAAGATGGATTTGGAGTGTTGGCGCCAGTTGGAATCCGGATTGCGGCGCGCGGCGATCATTTCGGCGACGACGGAGACGGCGATTTCTTCCGGCGTGATGGCGCCGATATCGAAGCCCATGGGGGCGAAGAGGCGGTCGAGATTCGTGCGCGAGACGCCTTCCTTTTCGAGCTCCTTCATGACGCCGATGACCTTGCGTTTGGAGCCGATCATGGCGATGTAGCGAGCCGGGGTCTCGACGGCCCAGCGGAGGACGCGCATGTCGTCGCGGTGGCCGCGGGTGACGATGATGATGTAGCTGGTGTCGCGGATGGAGAGTTTGGGGAAGAGCTCTTCGTACTCTTCGGCGTGGACTTCGTCGGCTTCGGGGAAGCGTTCGCGGTTGGCGTATTGTTCGCGGTTATCGATGACTGTCGGGGCGAAGCCGGCGAGGGAGGCGACTTTGCAGAGGCTTTTGGAGATATGCCCGGCGCCGAAGATGAAGGCCTTGGGCTGGGGGACGATGGCTTCGACGAAGACTTCCAATTGGCCGCCGCAGATGAGGCCGTTGTCATATGCGGCGTCCTGGCCGAGGGAGAACTTCATTTGGCGGGGGCGTTCGGTGGCGATGACTTCTCGGGCGGCGTTCCAGACTTCGGCTTCGACGCAGCCGCCGCCGATGGTGCCGGCCATGGAGCCGTCCTCGCGGACGAGGAGTTTGGCGCTTTCGTAGCTGGGGATGGAGCCGTTGACCTCAACGATGGTGGCGAGGGCGCATTTCTGGCCGAGGCGGCGGAGGCGAACGATCTCGTCAAAGAGGTCCATTCCCACAATCTTATCAGCGCGGCGTGCGAATATAGAGCCCATGGAAACGCAGAATTATCAAAATCATACACAGCGGGTGCCGGGGTTTCTGGCTTTGGGCGGGGTGTTGTTGCTTTCGTTTATCGGGGGCGGGGTGAATTTGTACAAATCGATTGGGGATCACCAGCGGTTGTACAGTTC
>CANIFK010000818.1 GCA_947466555.1 Acidobacteriota bacterium
AACATCACGGCGAACATGGTCGTGGAACTGCCGTTCGGTAAAGGCAAGCACTTCCTGAATGGATCGAACAAGTTCGTCAATCAGGTGCTGGGCGGCTGGCAGACCACGATGCTGTGGCGCTACCGTTCGGGCCTGCCGCAGAACATCTCCTACGGCGGTTCCTACCCGACCAACTACCTGACCAGCGCGCTAGCCATTCTGAAACCCGGCTCTTCGATGCCGGAAAACGGCACCGGCTACAACCAGAACGGCAACCCCAGCCTGTTCCGCACCACCATCGCCGCCGCTGGCGCGTTTACGCAGCAGTACCCCGGCGGCACCGGCACGCGCGCCATCATGCGCGGCGCCAGCATGAGCAACTTCGATATCTCTTTGGGCAAGTTCTTCACCATGCCCTTTGAAGGTCATCGGATTCAGGTTCGCGCGGAGGCCTTCAACGCCTTCAACAACGTGAACTTCACAACCGCCAACCTCAGCGCCGCAAGCCCCTCCAGCTTCGGCCAGTTCACCGGCGTCATGGCTCCCCGCGTGATGCAGTTCGCTTTGCGTTATGAATTCTAAACAGTTCGTTTCCATCCTCCGGACCGCGACGGTGGCCAGCTTGCTGGCCGCCTCCGCGGCTCCTAAAGAGAACAAGAACGCGAAGAAGCCGGTGGCGGGCGTGCAAACGCCCGGCATCCAAATCCCCTTCGCGTCTCTGAAATCAGACGCGGAAATTAAACTGGAAGCGACGCCCTCCGGCGTCGCTTTCACAACAGAAGCATTGGTCGCCGCAGGGAATACAGTGCAGCGCATCGATGCGAAAACCAACAAGCCCGGTGAGGCGATCACCGGTTTGAACAACGGTTGTGGCGGATTGGTCAATGCCTTGGCGAATCTGTGGGTCGTCAACTGCGGGTCGAAGACGGTGGCGAAGGTCAGCCTGAAACCGGCCAAAATCGAGAAGACCATCGAGACCGGTACCGGCACCGCCGCACCCGCGATCGCCGCCAGCACCGATAGCATCTGGATTCTATCCGACGACAAATCGACGTTGTCGCGCATTGATCCGAAAGAGAATGCCGTTGTCGCCGAGGCCCGCCTGGCCACGGGTTGCAACTCCATACTGTTTGCCGAAACGTCGCTGTGGATTACATGCCCGGGCGCGGATAAGGTGCTACGCGTCGATCCGCGAACCAATCTCGTGGATAAGCGCATTGAGGTTCTGGGATCCCCCACCGCGATCGCCTTCGGAGAAGCCTCCATCTGGGTGCTCGCACAGAAGGAAGGAAAGGTGGCTCAAATCGATCCCAAAACCAACAAAGTGACGGCGACGATTGAGCTGAACATCCCCAATGCCGTTGGCAACATCGCCTTTGGTGATGGTTCGGTTTGGGTGTCCGCCCCTGGATTCCCGATCACTCGTATCAACCCAACGACCGCGAAGGTTGTGCAACAGTTTGCCGGTGAGGGTGCCGGAATGGTCTATTCCGGACTCGGCTCCGTCTGGCTGGCAAACCTGAAGACAAATACGATTACTCGGTTCGATCCCAAGCGCATCGCCGCAACGTTGGCCGACTGATTCATCCCCTGTGCCCTCCGCCGGATGGCATATAAACGGCAAACGGCGCCGGAGCTTGGTGAGCTCCGGCGCCGTTTGGTTGTGCTTACGGCGTGGTCGCCGTTTGCTGGGTTACAGAGTGAAGGTGATCGACCTTGCTCCGGTTGCGACCGCCGCGGCGCCGGCTGCTGTGCCTGCATCGGTTGCGTTGACGATGACCGTATAGGTACCGGAAGCAACCGCGCTGCTGACACTGACAACGCCAGTGGAGGAATTGACGGTGACGCCAGCAGGAGGCGGAGTGGTGTTGTCGAGCGCGAAGGAGACCGCACCCGTGTTACCAGTGGCGGAAACCGTCGTGAGCGCACCGCCCACACCCTGAGTGAGTACCGCGAGTGTAGTGTTGGCCATCTTCAGGCCGACCACAATCGAGATGCTCAGCGTACCGGTGAGCGGCGAAGTAGCCGAGTCGGTAGCGGTGATCACCAGGTTGTAGGTGCCAGCCGGGGTGAGGGCGCTGACGCCGATGACACCCGTGTTGGTATCGATGGTGACGCCGAGCGGGGCAGAGGCGACCGCGAAGGTGTACGGATAGGCGCCGCCGGAAGCGCTGATCGTAGTGGCCGTCGGGGCAGCCGTACCATAGGTTGCAGCGATGGGCGACACAGTGGAGGTAGCAACCACCAGGCCGCCAGCCACGGTGACGGTGAAGGAGACCTTACCAGTCAGCGGGTAGTTGGCGGAGTCCGTGGCGGTCACGGTCACCGCGTAGGCACCAGCCGTGCCAGCCAGCGGAGTTCCGCTGATGGCGCCAGTGGTGGCGTTCAGCGTCAAGCCGGTCGGCAGGACGCCGGAGGTCAGCGCGTAACGGTAGGTGGTCGTGCCCAGGCTGGCAACGACGAGGTTATTGGACGAAGCCCACGGGACGTTGACCGTGCCGGAGAGAGCCGTCGGAGCAACGACCTTCAAGCGACGTGCCACCCACAGGTTCACACCAGCCTGACTGCTGCGAGATCCGGCGGTCACGACGACCGGCAACTGCACCGGAGTCGTGATGTTGTTGCCGATGTTCAAACCAGCCGAATTCGTGAAGGGGCCAGCGGCGCTGCCGGGCAGCCGCACATTGACCTGATAGAGGCCAGCCACGCTATCGGCAACCCAACCAGCATAGGTAACCGTGCCCGCCACACCACCGATGGTCACCGTGGGAGGCGTACCGCTGCTGTCGCTGGAGGAGCGGAAGCAAGGAGCAAGCCGGCCGGAGGTGAGTATGCCGGAGCTGGTGATGACACCATCCAGAGACGTAAGCGAGCTGCTGGCGGCAGTATTCACGGCCGACAGGAAGTTTGCTGGGCTGACGCAGTCCGTCGACCAGGTAGAACCACCACCGGTTGTATTGGCGGCAGCGCTATCGGGAACGCCCAGTCCGGTCATGTAAATCTGCACCGTGTCGGAGTCGGGCGCGTTGGAACGCATACCGGCTTCGGCGCCTGCGCTTGCAATCGGAGCGTAGTTGGACGCCAGGATGGCGCCATCGCCTTGCCCGTTGGCCGCAACTGTGAAGATACCGGGGTTGGTGGCTGCCACCGTAACCGGGAACACCGAGCTGGTCTTCATCGTG
>CANIFK010000819.1 GCA_947466555.1 Acidobacteriota bacterium
ACCATGTCCTCACCTTCGTCCACCGCCATGAAACCGAGGTGCGCCTGAAGGCGATGATGGGCCGGCCCGCGGAGGGCTTCCTCCACGACGACGCCCTCCGCGGCAACCTCATCGCCATCTATGATCTGCTCGCCAAATCCGCCCGCCTCGGCGCATCCCTCGGCTTCCGCGTCCACAAGGTGAAGGTGCGCGATATACCAGTCACAGCCGGCCTAGGCGTATCGCTCGATCAGCACTCAATCGACAAATACCGCATCCTTTGACTCGGGGAGCTCTCGAACCCGCATGTTCCGGTACCACGCGTCGCCGCCGTGGTGTGTCAGCACGATAGGATACTTCTTCCTGGGATAACGCTTCAACTCATCCAAATTCGCCGGCTTCGGCAAATCCGGCCGCGGCTGCGCCTGCATCGCCGCGCGGATCGCGGGCGACTCCAAATCCGCCACCAGCACCTGCACACCGTTCAGCCAATGCTCCACGCGCCGCCCGTTCACGACGATCTTCGCCTTGTGCCAAGTGCCCACCGGCAACGCCGGCAGGTTCTTCGGCGCCTGGAACAGATACAGCGCCCCAGTCCCATGGCTCGGCGCGACCTTCGCATCGCCCACATTCGCGTCGTCGATCAACTGCAATTCCAGCCCCAGAGCCTTCGGCACCTCCGGGTCAATGTAGCCGACGCGCGGATTCGGCCGCATGCTGAACACCAGATACTTCACACCACTATTAGCGCCCTTGGCAATCTTCCAGTCGAACTCCAGTTCGAAGTTCCGATACATCCCCACGGTCGACAAATCCACCTGCGGCGAAGTCGCAATCGAGTGAATCGCGCCCTCATCGATATTCCACGCATGCCCCGGAAACGTGGGCTTGCTCTGCGTCCGCCACGCCGCCGTCGACTTCCCATCAATCAGCGTCACCCAGGGGCCCGGCTGGGCCCCCAGCGTGACGGCAAACAACAGAACGAAACTACTTCTGGTCATAGCCGCGAATCTTGCGCGCCCAGATGTTGCGGTAACGCACCGGCTCGTTGTGATCCTGCAGCATCAACGGCTCTTCGGCGCCGTGCGCCTTGAACGGAGCCACCGTGCGGTGCGCCATCGGGGCCACGACTTTCTGGTGATGATGGAGCATCACGCCGTTGTGCATCACGGTCACGTACGGATTCTTCACCAGCTTCTCGCCTTCAAACTTCGGCGCTTCCCAGAAAATGTCGTAGTAGTTCCAATCGCCGCGCTTCTTGATCGCGTTCACCAGCGGAGACCACTGGCCATAAATCGCACCGGCCTGCCCATCGGCGTAGGTCGGGTTTTCCCAGCTATCCAAAACCTGAATCTCGTAGCGGCTCATCACGATCACGCCGCTGTTGCCGCGCATCTGCGAGTTGCCCAGAATCTCCGCGGGCGACGCCCATTCGATATGCAACTGCATATCGCCGAACTTCTCTTTCGTGACAGCGTCACCGGCGCCAGCCGCGATTTCCATGTAGCCGTTTTCCACCTTCCACGACTTCGGCGCGTCCGGCCGCTTGGACTTGAACGTCCATTGGTCGGTGTTCTTACCGTCGAAAAGAATGATCGCGTCCGACGGCGGGTTCATCGGCAGCGCGCCCGGCGTAATCTGCTTCGGCGTGGGCCGGTCGATATCATGGACCTTCCACTTCTGCTCCGGAATCACCGGGGTGTCGGAATAGCCCACCGGCTGGTTCCACCGGTCGTAGCCTTTCTTCTTTTGCGCCTGCGCCATGAGGAGAACGGCGGCCGTCGAGACCAGACCGAGAACAAGGAGTTTCCGCTTCATAAACGGCTTACTTTATCACACGGCCTATCATGGAAGAATACGCATGGAGAACATCGAAATCGCTCGCGTGCTGGCGGAGACCGCCGACCTGATGGAGATCGCCGCAGAGGACGGATTCCGCATCCGCTCCTACCGCAACGCCGCCTCGGCCATCGAAGGCTACCCGGAGCGCGTGGCCTCCATCCTTCACGACCCGGCCCGCAAAGTCACCGACATCCCCGGCATCGGCAAAGGCATCGCCGCCGTCATCGCCGAACTCGACGAGCGCGGCTCCTTCGCCAAGCGCGACGAGTTGATGGAACGCTACCCGCCAACGGCGCTCGAAATGCTCCACATCCAGGGACTGGGCCCGAAGACCATCGCGCTGCTCATCGAGACGTTCCGGATCTCGACGCTCGACGACCTGAAGCGCCTCGCCGAAGAACAGAAGATCCGCACCCTCCCCCGCCTGGGCGCGAAGCTCGAAGAGAAGGTCCTCCGCGGCATCGAGCAGTACCGCAAATCCGCCGGGCGTTTCCTCTTAAACTTCGCCCAACAAACGGCCGATGAACTCTCGGCGTATCTCGGCGCCGTCGAAGGCGTGGCGCGCGTGACGCCAGCGGGCTCCTTCCGCCGGTCGAAGGACACGGTGGGCGATCTGGACTTGCTCGTCACCGGGCCCGGCGCCGCCGCCGCGCTCGACGCGTTCGCGAAACACGGCAAGGTGCAGGAGCTGCTCGCGAAAGGTGAGAACAAGGCCAGCGCCCGCTTCGGCATCGAAGGGATTCAGGTGGACGTCCGCGCCCTCGCGCCCGAGCACTTCGGCGCGGCGCTGCAGTACTTCACTGGGTCGAAGGAGCACAACGTGGCGCTCCGCCAGCGCGCACTCAAAATGGGCTTCACGCTGAACGAGTACGGCCTCACGACGCTCGATGGCGGCGTGGTCGTGGCTTCGGAGACCGAGGAAGAGATCTACGGCAAGCTGGGCCTGGCCTGGATCGCGCCCGAGATGCGCGAGAACCAGGGTGAGATCGAAGCCGCCGAACGCGGCGAGCTGCCGGCGCTGTTAGAGGTCGCCCACATGCGCGGCGACTTGCACATGCATACGCGCGAAAGCGACGGCCGCGCGACGCTGGAAGAGATGGCGGAAACCGCACGCGGTCATGGATATAGCTACATTGCCATCACCGATCACTCGAAGGCGCTCGCGATGGCGAACGGCTTGAACGAAGCCCGGACCATCGCCTTCGCCCAGCGCGTCGCCGGGATGGACCAGGAGGCGCTCGGTATCCGGGTGATGAGCGGCATCGAGTGCGACATTCTGAAAGACGGGCGCATGGATCTGGACGACGAAGCGCTGAGCCAACTGGATCTCGTGATCGCGA
>CANIFK010000820.1 GCA_947466555.1 Acidobacteriota bacterium
GGCGATCAACACCCGCGCCAGGTCCAAATGCGCCCGCCCCGATTCCGGCCGCACCCTCAGCGCCGCTTCATACTCCGCCCGCGCCTCCGCCAGCTTCCCCTCCCGTGCCCACAAACCACCCGACAATATCCGCGCGTCCACAAACCTGCCGTCCGCCCGCACCGCCGCGTCCACCTCCGCTCGCGCCTCCCCGAACCGCTGCGCCCGCACCAGCGCCAGCGCATACTCGTGATGATCCGGCGCAAACCCCGGGCGCAATGCCACCGCCCGCGCAAAGTACCGCAGCGCCCCCGCCTCGTCCCCCTTGGTCGCTAACAGCCGCGCCAGGTTCCCATGCCCCGTCGCAAACCACGGGTCCATCCGCAAGGCCTCCCGCAGCTCCCGTTCCGCCCCCGCCCGATCCCCCAGCGCCGCCAGGCTTCCCGCCAAACTACTCCGCGCCTCCAGTAAATCCGGGTCCAACGTCATCGCCTTCCGCGCCTTCTCCGCCGCCTCTCGCGCACGCCCCGCGCCGGAGTCCAACAGCGCCAACTGATACCACGCCACCGCATCCCCAGCGTCCAGCGCAATCGCCTTCCGCAACGCCTCCCTCGCCTCGCCCGCCTTCCCAGCGTCCTGCAGCGCAATCCCCAAATACCGCCACACCCGCCCCCGCCCCGGCGCCAATCCAGCCGCCGTCCGGAACGCCTCCGCCGCCTTCTCCGGCCGCCGCGCCCGCTGCCATGCGTTCCCAAGCGTCACGTAGAACTCCGCCTCCTTCGGCCTCCGCTTCGCCAACTCCGCTTCCAGCCGTGCAATCCCCGGCAACAGATTCGCCCCATGCAGAACCTGCGCCGCCGCCACATACAACGGGTCCATCCCCGTCGCCGGATAATACGGCACCACCTCCCCTTCGTACTCCGGCCCTGATCGCTCCGCCCGTTCCGCCAACAGCCCCTCCACCGCCGGCCGCCGCTGCACAAAATGGTCCGTCATCACCACGTGCACCGCGTCTTCCGTCCGCCGCTTCGGCATGTGGCAACCCGCGCAATCCTCCCCCGCCGGATGGCCGCCTTTCGCCGCCAAGCTCGCCGAACTGTGACAGCCCCCGCAACTCACCTTCCGCGCATGCGGATCATGGCAACTTGTGCAAGTCATCGCCGAGCTCTTCCGGTAACAAGCCGACTTACCCAGCCGGTACCCCGCGCTCACAATCTCAAACTTATCCTCCCGCCCCGCATGGTCGAAATGCAGCACATACTTCTCGAGCGGCTCTCCCGGCACATACGAAAACGGCGCCCGGTCGAACCGCCGCACCATGCTCGGCAGCCGCTCGCTCGTCGTCTCCAGGTGGCACTGCAAACACACCTCCCGCCGCCTCTCCAACGGCAGCCGCGCCGGATTCACAATCGCCTTCCGAATCGCCTCCACTCCCGCCCCCGGCGCCTTCGCCGCCACCACGTGTCGCCCCCCTGGTCCATGGCACCGCGCACAATCAATCCCCTCCGGCAGCGCCCCCGCAAACACCGCCTCATCCTTCGCCGCCGGCGCCGCGTTATGACACCCCATACACTCGGAATCAATCTTCCGCCGCGCAGCCGGCTGCGCATGGTCAAACCCTGGATTCATCGCGAAATACCCGCCCTTTTCCGCATACCAACCCAACGGCAATTCAATCAGCGCCCCCTTCGCACTCCGGTGCAGAAACGTTAGCGCATGGTTCCCCGAACCCATCACAAAGTCCACCCGCAACGTCTCGCTCTCCTCCCCCTCCCGCCACCGGCGGTGCACCACCTCCCCGCCCCGCCGTTCAATCGCGAAATACGTTCCAGACGCCGCGTGAAAGTACGGCTTCTCCTGTACCGGCACCCGCTCCGGCCGCACACGGGTGAACGATCGCCCCATCCCCGTCGTCCGGTAACTCGCCACAATTTTCGCGTGACACCCGCCGCATTCCGGCTCCGCCCCCAGCAACCCCGAAGTAACAAATAACAGCAATCGAATTTTGCGGAAAATAGACAAAATGGGTCGACGCTTAGTATATACTCGCACGACATGATGACTGTAAGTTCCCGCGCTAAGCTGCTCCTCGTCGCCGCTGCCATCACGGTCTTTTGCGGTGCCCCGCAAGCCCTGTCGCAAGTCCTCTTCGGCTCCCTCGTCGGCAACGTTTCCGACGCAAGCGGCGCCGCCGTCCCCGGCGCCATCGTCAAGATCACCGAAACCGCCACAGGCCAATCCCGCGAACTCGAAACCAACGCCTCCGGGACTTACACCATCTCCACCGTCCCCCAGGGCACCTATGACGTCTCCGTCGCCAAGGCCGGCTTCCGCAACTTCCTCGCCAAAACCGTCACCGTCCGCCTCAATACCGTCGTCCGTGTCGACGCCACTCTCGAAGTCGGCGCCGTCGCCGACAGCGTCCAGGTCACCGCCCAAAGCGCCGTCCTCCAAACCGATAAGGCCGACGTCCACGCCGAAATCTCTGCCACCGCCCTTCAGAACATCCCCCAACCCACTCGAACCTATCAAGGCATGCTCGCCCTCATCCCCGGCATCGCCCCGCCTACCGCCTCCGGCGGCGGCACCAACAACCCCTCCAAGTCCATGCAGATCACCGCCAACGGCACCAGCCGCAACGGCACCAACTTCCGCATCGAAGGCGTCAGCGCCACCAACCCCTGGGTCCAGTTCTTTTCCAGCTACGTCCCCTCCGTCGAAGCCATTGAAACCGTCAACGTCGTCACCACCAGCCCCGATGCCGAACAGGGCCTCGCCGGCGGCGCCTCCGTCAACGTCCAGTTGAAGAGCGGCACCAACGCCCTCCACGGCTCCCTCTACGCCTATCACATCAACAGCGGCACCAAGGCCCGCCCCTTCTTCCTCCCCGCCAACCAGGGCATCCCCAAGCTCGTCAATAACGACGTCGGCGCCACCCTCGGCGGCCCCATCAGCAAGAACAAACTCTTCTACTTCGTCAGCTACGAAGCCGACCTCATCCGCCAGGGCTCCGCCCAGCTCACCACCGTCCCCACCGCCGCCATCCGCACCGGCAACATGGCCGCCTCGCCCAACGAAATCTTCGACCCCGCCACCGGCGCGGCCAATGGCGCCAACCGCCAGCCCTTCCCCAACAAAATCATCCCCGCCAGCCGCATCAGCCCCATCACCAATAAAC
>CANIFK010000821.1 GCA_947466555.1 Acidobacteriota bacterium
CCGCTTTCTTCCAGAGAGCGTCTACGCGCGACTTCACATCCGCCGGCATCGTGATGACATCCGGCCACGGCCGCGTGAACCCCTCCTCCTTCCACTTCTTGGTCGCATCAATACCGAACTTCGAGCCCCAATTCGCCATCCGGCTCGAATGGTCGAGCGAATCAATCGGCCCCATCGCGAACTCAATATCCCGTTGCGGATCGATATTGTTCAACGCCTTCCAGGCCACTTCGCTGTAGTTCTGCACGTCCACGTCTTCATCGACGACAACAATGCACTTGGTGAACATCGCCTGGCCCAGGCCCCAAACGGCATGCATCACCTTGCGCGCCTGCATCGGGTAGCTCTTGCGGATCGACAGCAGCATCAGGTTATGGAAGATGCCTTCCGCCGGCATACACATGTCCCGGATCTCGGGAATCTGCAGGCGCATCAGCGGCAGGAACATCCGCTCAATCGCCTTGCCCATGAAGTAATCCTCCATCGGCGGCGGCCCAACGATGGTCGTCGCGTAGATCGGATTCTTGCGCCGCGTCACGCAGGTCACGTGGAACACCGGGTACTCGTCTTCGAGGGAATAAAAACCGGTGTGATCGCCGAACGGTCCTTCCGTCCGCGTCTCGCCGAGTTCGACGTAGCCTTCCAGCACGATCTCCGAATTGGCCGGTACGTCGATGTCCACCGTCTCGCACTGGACCATCTCCACGGGTTTTTTCCGCAGGAATCCGGCGATCATCATCTCGTCCAGATCCGGCGGCAGCGGCAGAATGGCCGAGTACATCACGGCCGGGTCGGCCCCGATGGCAACGGCGACATCCATCCGTTTTTCGCCGGCCTTGAACCGCCGCCGGTAATGCTCGGCGCCCTGCTTGTGCGTCTGCCAGTGCATGCCCGTCGTGCGTTCATCGTAGACCTGCATCCGGTACATGCCGCAGTTGCGCTTGCCGGTTTCCGGGTTCTTGGTGAACACCATCGGCAGCGTAATGAACGGGCCGCCATCCTGCGGCCAGCAGGTCAGCACCGGAATCTCCTTCAGGTTAAATCCGTCCTTCTGGATCACCTCTTTGCAGGGACCGCTAGAAACCTTCTTCGCGAAGAAGCTGCCCATCTCCGCCAGTTTCGGCAGCATGGAAAGCTTGCTCATCAACCCCTGCGGCATCTGCATTTGCAGATAGTCGGTGATGCGATCGGCGATGTCCTGGAACTGGTCCACCTGGAGGGCGAGCTCCATGCGCTTCTGGCTGGCGAAGGCATTAATCAGCACCGGCATCTTGTAACCCTTAGGGTTCTCAAACAATAAAGCCGGGCCATTCTGTTTGACGGAACGGTCGGCGAACTCGGTGATTTCCAGGACCGGGTCCACTTCGAGAGAGACGCGCTTCAGTTCCCCTGCTTTTTCCAAAGCCGAGATGAAGTCGCGAAGATCGCTATATGCCATATGATGATTCCATGATAGTTCGTACCGCTTTCGTCACTGGCGCCAGCCGCGGAATTGGTAAGGCTTGCGCCTTCGCGCTCGCCTCCGCCGGGGCTCGGGTCGTCGTTGCCGCCAGGACTCTCGACCGTTGTGAAGAAGTCGCCGCCGAGATCCGCGCACAGGGCCACCAGGCCATGGCCGTCGCCATTGATTTGTCCTCTAAAGAATCGATTGTCCAAGCCATCGGACAGGCGGCAAAAGATTTCGGCCCCATCCACATTCTGGTCAATAACGCCGGTATCACCAAAGACGGACTGGCTCTCCGCATGAAGACCGAGGACTGGACCTCGGTCATCGACACCAACCTGAGCGGCTCCTTCTACGCCAGCCAGGCCGTCATGCAGGGCATGATGAAGGAGCGCTGGGGGCGCATCATCAACATCGCCTCCGTCGTCGGTCAAATGGGTAACGCCGGACAGGCCAACTACGTCGCCGCCAAAGCCGGCCTCATCGGGCTCACCAAGTCGCTCGCCCGTGAACTATCCAGCCGGAACATCACCGTCAACGCCGTGGCGCCCGGCTTCATCTCCACCGACATGACGGCCGTGCTCAGCGAAGACCTCAAGCAGAAAATGCTCGTCAACATCCCCCTCGCCCGCTTCGGGTCATCGGAAGACATCGCCGAAGCGGTGAAGTTCCTGGCCTCCGACGCTGCCGGCTACATCACCGGTCACGTCCTGGACGTCAACGGCGGCATGTACATGTAAAGGGCGCCGCGGGGCGCCAGTCCTACTGCGCGCCCCGCCCCAGGAGCACCGTTTTCAAGGTGTTCAGAATGATGTACATGTCCAACGAAAACGAGATGTGCTTGATGTAGTAGAGGTCGTACTCGAGCTTGGTGATCGTGTCCTCGATCGTGTCGCCGTACTTGTGATTGATCTGCGCCCAGCCCGTCAACCCGGGCTTCACACAGTGCCGCTGCCGGTAGAACGGAATCTTCTCCGACAACGCCTGCACGAACTCCGGGCGCTCTGGCCGCGGCCCCACAAAGCTCATATCCCCGCGCAGCACGTTCCAGAACTGCGGCAGTTCATCAATGCGGAACTTGCGCAGATACTTACCGATGCCAGTGATGCGCGGATCATTTTTCGACGCCCAAACGGCACCCGTTCGCGCTTCGGCGTCGACGAACATGGAGCGGAATTTCAGCACCGAAATGTGTTTGCCGTTCAGCCCCACGCGCGTCTGGCGGTAGAGCACAGGGCCTTTCGACGTCAATCGCACCAACAACGCCGCCAGCAACATCAGCGGCAGCGCGGCAATCCCACCGATCAGGGCAACGAGAAACGAATAGATCTGCTGCACCGCGACGCTATTCGGGCTTGGCCCCAACTCGCTGGAAAAAACAAGCTGCGAGGGACGAAGGTCGCGGGTCGAGACACGGCCAAAACAGCTCTCATAGAGCGAAGCTGCCTCTTCCACGTGGATGCCGGACAATCGGAGATCGAGCAGATCGTAGACCGGCAAACGCGCACGCCTCTCCGCCATGCCGACGACGATCCGTTCCGGATTTTGGGTCGCCACCACCGCTCGCAGGTCCGACAACTGTCCGAGACAGGGAACCGCCCCCATATCAGGACGGGGGCCGGCACCCGTTGCGCCATCGTCCAGATAACCCACCACCCGATAGCCCATCTCAATCCGCTCCTGCATGCGCTTGCTGATCTCCGCTAA
>CANIFK010000822.1 GCA_947466555.1 Acidobacteriota bacterium
AATCTGGCGATTCTGCGGACGGGCGATATGATCAAGATCGACTTGAACGAGAGCCGCGTGGATGTGCTGCTTTCGGACGAAGAGATTGCGGCGCGGCGGGCGGAGTTAGTGATTGAACTGACGCCGAGCCAGACGCCGTGGCAGGAGCTGCAGCGCATGCACGTGGGCCAGTTGGGCGACGGCGCGGTGCTGGAGTTCGCGGTGAAGTACAAAGACGTGGGCAAGGAAATTCCGCGTCACAATCATTAAACATTCACAGGAGTTCGATAAGCTAGCTCCTGATGACTACAGGTAAACTGGCCCTTCTTCTCGGCGTCACCGCGGTGGCGGTGATCGCCGTGAAGAAGCCCGATCTCTCTTTTATCCTGCCGACGACGGCGACGGCGGGTAAGCAAGCCAATGACGCGTATCTGGTTGCGAGTGAGCAGCTGGTGCGCCCGTGGCGATTGAAGAGTGAGATCAAGGGGCGGCCGGTGGATTTGGCGATCGATCCGACGGGTTCGTTTGCCGCCGTTTTGAATGGGAATAACGTCGTCACGATTGACCTGGCGAGTGGCCGGGAGATCAGCCGTGTGACGACGAAGACCAATTCGTATCTGGGCATCCGGTTCCGCCCGGGGGCTTCGGAGATTTGGGCGAGCGAGGCGACGCGGACGGGGCCGGATGGGCTGTTGCGGATTCCTTATTCGGCGGGCGGGGAACTGGGCAAGCTGGACCGGATGGAGTTGAAGGGGCACCCGATTCCAGCGGGGTTGGCGTTCAGCGCGGACGGGAAGAAGCTGTATGCGGCGATGCACCACACCAATGAGATTGCGGTGGTGGACCCGGTGGGGAAGACGGTGACGGCGCGGTGGGCGAGCGAGTTGGCGCCGTTTTCATTGGCGTTGAGCGGTGATGGCGGGCGGCTGTTTGTATCGAACCGTGGCGGCGCGCCGCGGGCCGAGGCGAAGCAGGCGTTGAGCGGTAGTGTTCCGATGCCGACGGATGAGCAGGGTTCGGTGCTGGCGGGGACGGTGCAGGTGTTTGATACGGGGAGCGGGAAGGCGCAGTCCGTGGCGGTTGGGCTGGCGCCGGCGGGGCTGGCGTTGAGCCCGGATGGGTTGACCGTGGCGGTGGCGAATGCGCACTCCGATACCGTGTCGATGATCGATACGAAGACGCTGGCGGTGACGGCGTTGACGATCGACACGGCGAGCCGGTTGCCTGGGTTGTTGCCGAATTCGGTGGCGTTCCGCGCGGATGGGCAGCGGCTGTATGTGGCCTGCGGCGGGGACAATTCGGTTGCCGTTTATGGCCGGAAGAAGGGCGGCTGGGAGTTGGCGGGGAAGGTGCCGACAGGATGGTTCCCGACGGCGGTGCAGGTGGATGGGAAGGGCGTGTTGCAGATCACGAGCGTGAAGGGTGTTGGGGATGATGAGTCGGAGCCCGGGAAGCATAACTCACGGGTTTTTGAGGGGATTTTGTCTTCGGTGCCGGATCCGACGGCTGCGCAGTTGCATGCCGGGGCGCGGGAGGCGCAGTTGGCCGCGCGGCCGCGGTTTACGCCGAATGGAGGCGTGAAGGATCTGGCGAAGTTGGGCATTGAGCATGTGTTCTTTTTGATCAAAGAGAACCGGACGTACGATCAGGTTTTTAGCGATATTCCGAAGGGAAATCGTGATGAGAAGTTGTTGATGTATGGGCGGGAGGTGACGCCGAATCATCACGCGCTGGCGGAGAAGTATGTGCTGCTCGATAATTTTTATTCGAGTGGGGCGATTAGTTTTGAAGGGCACCAGTGGCTGATGATGGGGTTCGTTTCCGATCATACGGAGCGGGCGCTGCAGGCGGCGCCGCGCGGGTATGCGTGGAATATGGGCGATTCGCTGACGGTTTCGCCGGCGGGGTTCTTCTGGCAGGATCAGCGGCGGCCGCTGTCGGTGCGGTTGTTGGGACCGGTGTCGGAACCGGCGACGCCCGGGCCGGATGGGTTGATGCGCGACATCAACGAGACGCAGATGCTGAAGTGGGCGGAGTATTGGAACCATTACCAGAAGGGGACTTGGAAGGAAGTGGTGGGTTCGCGGTGCGTTGTGCCGGCGTTGCGGCCGATCTTCGATGAGAAGTTCCCGCCTTCGTCGATGAAGGTGCCGGATCAGATCCGGGCGGCGGCGTTTGCGGAGCGGCTGGATGCGTGGGAGAAGAGCGGGACGACGCCGAACTTCACGATTGTGACAATGACGAGCGATCACACGGAGGGGCGGAATCCGAACGCACCGCGGCCGCGTTCGATGGTGGCCGATAACGATCTGGCGCTGGGGAAGATTGTGGAGAAGATCAGTAAATCGAAGCTGTGGGGGAAGAGTCTGATTTTGGTTGTTGAGGACGACGCGCAGGACGGCGTGGACCACGTGAGCGGGCGCCGGACGGTGGCGCTGGCGATTGGGCCGCACATTAAACGGAACGCGCTGGACTCCAATTTCTACACGCATTTGAACATGGTGCGGACGATGCAGGATGTGTTCGGGCTGCAGCCGCGGACGCGGTTCCTGGCGAACTCGCGGGCGATGAATAGCGTGTTTACGGCGGAGAAGAATCTGGACACGTATACGGCGATTGTGCCGTCGGTTCGTTTGGACGATATGAATCCGCCGGTGACGGCGTTGCAGGGCCGGGAGCGGTGGGCGACGGTGGAATCGGCGAAGATGAATTGGAACGATATTGACGATGTGCCGACGGACGTTTTGAACCGGATTCTGTGGTGGGACGCCAAGGGTTTCGATAAGCCGTATCCGGTGAGGGCTGCGAAATAATGCGGTATTTATTGGTGTTTTCGATGGCGCTGGCGGCGGGGAACTGGCCGCAGGCGGGTGGGCCCGATGGGACCTGGCAGGTGACCGGGGCCGAGCCGCCGGTGCGGTGGAGCGTGGCGCGCAATGAGAATATTGCGTGGCGCGTGCCGTTGCCCAATGCCGGGCAGAGCGGGATTGCGGTGTGGGGCGACCGGCTGTTTTTGACGACGTTCGCGCCCGGCGAGAAGGGGTTCAGCGGGAAGATTATCGGGCTGGCGGTGGACGCGCGGACGGGCAAGACGCTGTGGAGCGTGCCGCTTGAGGGCATGGAGAAGAGCCCGATGATGTATGCCTACTCCGATTCGACAACGC
>CANIFK010000823.1 GCA_947466555.1 Acidobacteriota bacterium
GCGTGCTTCTACCCGGGTAGCTCCTTCTGTCGCCGTTCCATCGGCTGAAGCGTGCAGCCAGGCCCTTTGAACGGCGACGGAGTAGCTCAAAATCACACCGCTTGCAACAGGATCGGGAGGTCCCATGAAATACGGAATTGCCTATTTGCTCGGAGTGCCAGGCGCGTTGATCCTGGCTTGGTTCTTGTTCAATCAGGTCTCCTGCTGACCGCCGCGCCGCCTTCAGTCACATCACATCTTACTGTAACTAAGGATGTTACATAGGCCCCGCGCTCCGCCCGGCGGCGACGCCATTGGCCGTCCAATTGCAACATCACATTCATAAGTTCAGAAAGGACATTACCCATGTCAACTATAAAGAGCCCGTTGGAATTACTCGCCGCCGAGATCAAAGATCTCTACTCGGCCGAAAAGCAATTGACGAAGGCGATCCCCAAAATGATCGCCGGTGCGAAGGACCCCCAGCTGAAAGCCGGCCTCTCGGCGCACCTCGATGAAACGAAGCAACAGATCGTTCGCCTCGAAACCATCGCGGGGCTCCTGGAAATCAAGGCCTCCGGCAATGTCTGCAAAGGCATGGAAGGCATCATCATGGAAGGCGCCGAAGCGCTCTCCACCGACGCGCCTCCCCTGGTCCACGACCTCGGCATCATCGCCGCCGCCCGCCGCGTCGAACACTACGAAATGGCCGGCTACATGACCGCCGTATCCATCGCCGAGGAACTGAAACTCTCCGCCGTCACCGCCCTCCTGCAGGAAACCCTGTTTGAGGAAAAAGGCGCCGAAGAGTCTCTGCGGAACCACTTCGCGGGACTGCTGGTAAAGTGCGTTGCCGAAACGGCCGAGACCGGCAAACCCCCGGCCAAAAGCACCGCCGCCGTCATGGCGAAAAGCGCCTGACCGCTCCCGCCAACCCAACAAAACAACCCCGGAACCGAAAGATCCCACGTAGAAAGAACAATGACAATGAAGTGGATTCGCTATACCGCCCCAATGCTCTGTCTCGCAGCCGCCATGGCGCAGCCGCCGGACAACACCAAGGTCAATAAACGGGACACCGCAAAAGAAGCCGTCACCGCCGGCACCCAGTCCAACAACAAGGCCGACCTGGAACTCACCCGCAACATCCGCCGTGACATCACGGCCGGCAAGGAGATGTCTACCTATGCCAAAAACATCAAGATCATCTCCCGCGACGGCTCCGTCACACTGCGCGGCCCCGTAAAATCATCCGTCGAAAAACAGCAGATTGACGGGATCGCCAAGAAGATAGCCGGCGACGCCAAGGTCGACAACCAGCTCGAAGTCACACCGGACAAGTAATCATTACCCGGTAACTTACCCACTTACTCTTTTTCAAGGAAACACAATGAGCAAAAATACCTCAGTCTACGGGATTGCGAAAAGCCAGTCTCAGTTGGAAGAAACGCTGGACCGGCTTCGCACCTCCGGCTTTCGCGCTGCCGACATCTCGGTGTTGCAACCGGAGACCATCGGAACGAAGGATATGGGCGTGGAGAACGCCACCAAGTCGCCGGAAGGCGCCGCCGCCGGTGGAGCCGCGGGCGCCGTCACCGGGGGCGTCCTCGGTTGGCTTGTCGGCATCGGCGCCTTGGCCATCCCAGGTATCGGTCCCTTCATTGCCGCCGGCCCCATCATGGCTGCATTGGCCGGCATGGGCGCCGGAGCAGCCCTCGGCGGGGCCAGCGGAGCCCTCGTCGGCCTCGGCATCCCCGAATATGAAGCGCAGCGCTACGAAGGCCGCGTGAAGGACGGCGGCATCCTCCTGTCCGTCCACTGTGATGACAGCGAATGGACCACCAAGGCCAAAACCCTGCTCCAGAACAGCGGCTTCGAAGACGTCTCGTCCTCCGGCGAAGCCTCTGCCGATTTCTCCAAAACCGACAAGCCCATGCTCCGCGCCGGCGTGCGCTAGCAGCAACCCCCTCGTCACTCCCGGTAAGCCGCCTTGCCGGGAGTGACGCGTACAACCCAACCGCACCGCCCGCGCAATCCCGCGGGCGAACCTGTCTGTATCCCCGCCACTCATCTACCCAATGGCTGCATGCAGCCATCTGACCGGTCCGCGCCACCGCCCTCCCATCCGCCGTGCTGAAGGGAAACAACATAACATCCAATCGCCTTCGGTCCCCCACGTGCATAGACATACATAGAAATGGAGGATGTGAATGCAAAACAACACACCTTTTGGAAGCCCGTTAGCCGTCCCGGCCCCGCCCCAACTTGGAGACAAGATCTCTAACATCGCCACCCAGGTCAAAGACACCGTCTCCGGCTTCGGCGCCACCGCCGCCAATACCTTCGACGATAACCGCGAAGCCGCCGCCACAGGTATGAAGGACGCCGCGTCAACCCTGCACCAGAACGCCGGCAGTATGTCGGGCGGTGACAAGCTCACCAGCATGGCCCACTCCACGGCCAGCGCGCTCGATACCACCGCCGACTGGATGCGCGAAAACAGCAGCGCCAAGATCATGGCCGACGTCTCCAGCCTGGTCAAACGCAACCCCGGTCCGTCCATGCTCGCCGCCATCGCCGTCGGCTTCCTCATCGGCCGGACGTTCTCACGGAACAACAACGGCTAAGGCGGACCATCATGGCGGACCGATCCGTATCGACGGTGTTTTCCAACATCATCGGCAACGCGCAGGAGATCATCCGCGCCGAAGTCCTGCTCGCGAAAACCGAATTGCGCGACGAAGTCCTTGCGGCGAAACGACGCATCGCACTCCTCGCCTCCGGCGCCCTGGCAGTCATTTTCGCGGTTCTGTTCACCCTGTTCAGCGCCTTCCACGCGCTCGCCAGTGTGCTACCGGAATGGTCCTCGGCCCTGATCGTGGCGGTGGCTATGGCCACCGCCGCCGCCCTCCTGCTGCGAGCGGGAAAAAGGGCGTCCCCGCAACTGCCTGCAACCCGCATCCCTGTTGAGTCCATTCAGGAGGACCACCTATGAACCAGACCAAAGAACAAATCGAAGCCCATATCGATCGCGCCCGCATGGAGCTGAACGCCAACCTCCACGAACTGGAAGAGCGGGCCGTCTCCGCCATGAATTGGAAGCAGCACTTCGACGCAAAACCCGGCACTCTGCTTGCCGTCGCCTTCGTCGGAGGCGTTGCC
>CANIFK010000824.1 GCA_947466555.1 Acidobacteriota bacterium
GTACTTCGCGATCAGAGTCTCCCGTTAGCGTGGTCCCTCATCCTGCGCCGTCATTCCGTTACATAAGCCCCGGACGCCATCCCGCGCTGTCATCTAGTTCGTAAGCTGCCGAGAGGCGCTCCCCCTCCGGACGCCCGCAAAGGGCCCCGCGGATTCAGGCAGGGTGAAAAAGATCGACGCCCTGTCGGTAGCAGCGAACTATTGCTGCCATCGCACGTCAGGTAGTCAGGGAACGCCCGAAAGCACATCGGTCAGCCCGAATTGGGTAACCGAAATCAGATGGCGGTGAGGGTGGGATTCGAACCCACGGTACCCGTGAAGGTACGGCAGTTTTCGAGACTGCTCGATTCAACCACTCTCGCACCTCACCGCACGGACAAACAGCTTAAATTATAGCAGTTCTGCGACCAAATCGCCTCTAGACGAAAAAGTCCTTGACCTTGTCCAGCAATCCTCGCTCCTGCGGCTCGTTCTCCGTCGGCAGCGTTTCCCGCAGTTGCTCGAACAGTTTTTTCTGTTCCCGCGTCAACCGCGATGGCACCCGGACTTCGATATTGACGATCAAATCGCCGCGCCCGGACGAGTTTAAATACGGAATTCCCTTACCGCGAATTCGCACCTGGTCCCCATGCTGCGTCCCCTCGGGGACCTTCACATGCTCCAACCCGTCGAACGTCAACACATCCACCTCGGTCCCCAACGCCGCCTGTGCGACATTCACCGGAACCGTGCAATGCAGATCGTTCTCCCGGCGCTCGAACACCGGATGCTCTTTCACCAAAAGGACAACGAACAGGTCGCCCGCCGGTCCGCCATTGGGGCTGTTCTGGCCTTCACCCGTTAGCCGCAGCCGCGTGCCGTTGTCGACGCCCGGAGGTATCGTCACCCGCAGCTTCCGCTCCGTCCGAAGAACCCCGTCCCCGTTGCACTTCGTGCAAGCCTTGCGGACCAGATTCCCTCGTCCGCCGCACGTCCGGCAGGTCTGCCGGATCGACAGGAATCCCTGCTGCAGCAGCACTTCGCCGCGCCCGCGACACGTCGCGCACTGCGTCAACCCATCCTTGCCCTCGCCGCCCGTGCCATTACAGAAATGGCAGCGGTCCAGCCGTGGCACCTGGATCTCCGCGCTCATCCCGCGAATCGTATCTTCGATCGAAATTTCCAGATCGTAGCGGACATCGTCGCCACGCCGCGTCCGACCGCGGCCCCCGCCGCCCCGCCGTCCGCCACCAAACACATCGCCGAAGCCAAACAGGTCGCCCAGAATATCGCCGAAGTCGCCAAACGTCTCCGGGTCAAAACCCTGCGGCGCGCCACCGGCGCCCTGCAATCCCTGATGCCCAAACCGGTCGTAGGCCGCCCGCTTCTGCGCATCGGTCAAAACCCCGTACGCTTCCGCGGCCTCTTTAAACTTTTCTTCGGCTTCCGCGTTCCCCGGATTCCGATCCGGGTGATACTGCATCGCCAGCTTCCGATACGCCGCCTTCAGCGCCGCATCGCCCGCGTCCTTGGCAACGCCAAGTATCTCGTAGTAGTCGCGTTTCGTCACCGGACTGCGACCCTCACCAATGCGGGACGCAACAGTTTGCCCTTAAAGCGATACCCACGTTGGAACTCTCCGAGAACGCTCTGGTCCTCTGCCTCCTCGGTGTTCACCATTTCAATGGCATGATGTACGTTCGGATCAAACGTTGTTCCCTGCGTCTCCATCGCTTCCAGACCCAGTTTCTTCAACGTGTCCAACGTCCGCTGGTAGATCAATTCAATCCCGCGCGCATACTCCTTGTCCGTGGTCTCCACGCCCAAAGCGCGCTCAAAGTCATCCAAAATCGGCAAAAATGCCTTCACGGCGTCCATCGCCGCATACTCGGCATGTTCAATCCGCTCTTTTTCCGCTCGGCGGCGGGAGTTTTCGTAATCAGCCTGTCGCCGTAGCAACAGCGATTGCAGTTCCGCTTTTTCCTGGGCCAACGCATCGCGCTCGGCAACGATCGGATCCGGTGCTGCCTCGGTCGCGGGAGTCTCTTGCCCGTCTGCTAGCTGGCTCTCAGCCTCGCCAGAAAGCGAAACCTCATCTTGAGGTTGGTCCATGGGTACGCTCACACTCCTATTATATCCAAAGCGGCGAAGGAAATCTGATAGCGGTCGACTCAACTTACGCCAGCTTACGCCGAAAGCGATTCAATCGCCTCACCTACATGGTAAACCGTTGACAACACCTGGCTGTAATTCATCCGCAGCGGTCCCAATACCGCCACCCGCGTCGAGATCCCCGACGGCAACGATACCGTCAGCCCGATTAACGACAAATCCTGCAAGCTCGGGTGCAAGTCCCCCAGCCCAATCTGAATCGCCACGTCCTTCCGCGACTGCTCCAGAAAACGGTCCAACAACTCCAACAACCGCTGCTTCTCTTCCAGCGTCCGGAAAATCTCCCGTAACCGGTCCCGGTTGAACTCCATGTCCATCCCGAAGAGGTTCGAAGTCCCTTCCAGATGCACTTCCGGCGTCAACCCCAGGTCCAACAATCCGTTCTGATACAGCGCCTGCAACTGGCACAACAGCGTATCGTAGGCCGCTCGGTCTTCCGCCAGCCGCACCCGCAGGTCCCGCCGGATAGCCCCCAGCGTCCACCCGGAATAGCTCTCGTTCACGAAGTTCCGTACCGTGTTCAACTCGTCCTGGTTCGCCCGCGTGTCCAATGCCACCACGCGATTCCGAACGATCCGGTCCCGTGTCTCCACGACCATCAGCACCCGTGTATCGGCCAGCAGGACAAATTCCACCTTCGCCAGCGTCTGCGTATCGGTCGGAATGGCCGCCGCGATGCCAACGTTCCGAGTCATCTCCGTCAGCAAGTGGCTGGTCTTCTCCAACCGCTCACCCATCGAATCGGTAACGCTCAACTCCGACCGGACTCGCAACAACTCGCTCGCGCCCAATCGCCGCGTCGGCAAGCCCTCCACGTATGCCCGGAAAGCCTTGATCGTCGGCACCCGTCCGGCCGAAGTATGCGGCTGCGACAGATACCCCTCATCGCACAAGTCCGCCATCACGTTCCGAATCGTCGCCGGGCTCAACTGCCGTCCACCGGCGCGCGCAATCGTCCGTGAGGCGACCGGTTCCCCGGTTTCAATGTA
>CANIFK010000825.1 GCA_947466555.1 Acidobacteriota bacterium
CAACCGCGTCGCCGCCGCGAAGGAATTCTTCGCCACCGGCCTGCCCAAGCCTCCCTACAACCGCAACGAGTTCGGCGCCACCGCCGGCGGCCCGGTTGTCAAAAACAAGACGTTCTTCTTCAGCTCCTACGAAGGCCTCCGCCAGCGCACCGCGCGCTCCAGCGTGTTGAGCGTCGGCAACGCCGCCATGCGCGCCGGGAACTTCGGCGGCCTCGGCACCATCACCGATCCGCTGGCCGGCGGCACGCCATTCCCGAATAACGTCATCCCGACGAACCGCCTGAGCCCGCAGGCCCAGACGCTGGTCAACTACGTGCCCCTGCCCAATCAGGCCGGCACCATCGGCGCCAGCGGCCCGGCCAATAACTACGCCGTCAACGTCGGCAACGTGCTCGACGTCAACCGCTACACCGCCAAAGGCGATCACATCTTCAACCAGAAGAACTCCATCTCCGCCACCCTCAGCTACTCCAAGGGCTCGCCCTACTTCGTCGCCCTCGGCACGCCGGCCAACTACGGCAACTTCGGCGACGGCGGCTACATCACCAAGAGCGCTTCGCTCGGCTACAACCGGACCTTCACGCCCACAATCCTGAACGAGTTCCGCTACTCCTACTTCAGCCATGCCTCCATCCGCATCGGCCAGAACACGAACTTCGACCCCACCACGATCTTCCCCACGCTCTACAAGCCCCTGCCCATCGGTGGCTTGCCGAACGTTTCGATTGCCGGGTTCCAGGGCATCGGCGACTCGGGCGGCTCCGACCGCGCGCCGCAGATCACCCAGCAGTTCACCGACAACCTGTCCATCGTCAAGGGCGCGCACAACATCAAAATGGGCGCCGACATCGGCTTCAGCCGTGTGTCGTCCAACCCCGCCGCCGGCGGTACCGCCTTCGGCTCCTTCAGCTTCCAGAACCGCTTCTCCGGCAACGCCTACAGCGACTTCCTGCTCGGCTACCCCGTCAGCTCCGCCCGCGCCACCCCGAACCTGAGCAACCTGCTCTCGAACACGCGCTACGGCCTCTACATCCAGGACGACTGGAAGGTGAACTCCAAGCTCACCCTGAACTACGGCATGCGCTACACGCTGCAGACCCAGGCCCAGGAACGCGACGGCTCCTTCGCCAATTTCGACTTCGGCAAGGGCGCCTACGTCATCCGCACCGAAGACGGCAAGCTCCCGCGCCTGGCCATCCCGCGCCTGCTCTCCGCTTACCCCTACGTGGAATCGGAAAAGAACGGCTGGGGCAGCAACGTCATCACCGCCGACCACAACAACTTTGGGCCCCGCTTCGGCTTCGCCTATCGTCCGTTCAACGACAGCAAGACCGTCGTCCGCGGCGGCTTCGGCGTCTTCTACAACATCATCCCCGTCTACATCGGCATCCGCCAGATCTCCTGGTCCAACGCGCCGTTCGTGCTGACGGAAACGTTTGAAGCCGGCACCACGCCGACTTTGACGCTCGCCAATCCGTTCCCCGGCTCCGGCGCCATCTCTCCCAACCCCAGCCTGGTCGCGGTGAACCGCGAAATCCGCAACACCTCCTCCATGCAGTTCAACTTCACGGTGGAGCGCGAGATCTTCGCCAACACCGGCCTGCGCGTCTCCTACATCGGCAACAAAGGCTCGCGCGTGCCGTGGTACAACTACGACCGCAATCAGCCCATCACGCAGAAGCTGGGCACGATCCAGTCCAACCGGCCCTTCCAGCCGTGGGCCTCGATCACCACGCTCGATACCAACGGCAACTCCATCACGCACCAGATGCAGGTGGAAGTCATCCGGCGGTTCTCCAAGGGCTTCTTCATCCAGGCCAATTACACCTGGAACAAGACGCTGGACAACGTGCCGATCGTCGGTGGTCCGCAGAACCCCTACAACGCCGCGCTCGACCGTGGCAACGGCGACTCCATCCGTCCGCAGGTGGCCTACATCTCGGCCAGCTACGAACTGCCCTTCCTCCAGAAGAACAAGATTCTGGGCGGCTGGCAGATCGCCGGCATCGGCCAGTTCCGTTCGGGCACGCCGTTCAGCTTGACCTACAACCCCAACCAGGCCGGCTGGCTTGGCGGGCGGCCGAACGTGGTCAGCTCCGATCTGTATCCGTCGAACCAGAGCATCACCAACTGGTTCAACGCTTCGGCCTTCGCGGTTCCGGCGCCGTTCACCTTCGGGAACGCGGCCCGCAACATGCTGTTTGGACCGGGACAGAAGATCGTCGACATCAGCGTGCTGAAGGACTTCCGTTTCGGCGAGAACCACTTCCTGCAGTTCCGGGCGGAAGCGTTCAACATGCCGAACACGCCGAGCTTCGGCACGCCGGGCGCGAACATCTCGGTACCGGCGTCGGTGGGTCGCATCACGGGCACGACCGTGGCGGCGCGCGCGGTGCAGTTCGGGCTTAAGCTAGTGTTTTAATGCGCAACGGTCTGGCAGTTGTCGCGCTGTTTGGCCTGGCGGTGGCCGGGAAGGATGCCGCGTTCTTCGAAACGCGGATCCGCCCGGTCCTGGCCAAACGATGCTACAGCTGCCACGGCCAGACCGAAATGGCCGGGCTGCGGCTGGACTCTCGCGAACGTATCCTTCGCGGAGGAAAGTCGGGCCCGGCAATTGTTCCGGGGAAGGTGGAAGAGAGCCTGCTGCTGGCGGCGGTGGCGAGCGCGAAGATGCCACCGGGCCGGAAGCTGGACGAGAAGGAAATTGCGGATCTGCGCGAATGGGTTCGCGACGGTGCCATCTGGCCCGAGGAGCGGGGAGCGGGCGGGAAAGAGTTGTGGAGCTTGCGGCCGGTGAAGAAACCGGCGGCGGGCGGGATCGATGCGTTGATCGGCGAGCGGTTGCGGGCCGAGGGATTGCAGCAGGGGCGAATGGCGGACCGCCGGACGCTGTTGCGCCGGGCGACGTTTGATTTGACCGGGCTGCCGCCGACACCGGAAGAGATGCGCGCGTTCCTGGCTGATGAATCCCCGAACGCGTTTGCGAAAGTGGTGGACCGGCTGCTGGCTTCGCCGCGGTACGGCGAGCGGTGGGCGCGCTATTGGCTGGACGTCGCGCGGTACTCAGACGGCGCGCAGGGCGCGCGCGACGATGATCCGTATCCGAACGCGTGGCGCTACCGGGACTGGGTGGTGCAG
>CANIFK010000826.1 GCA_947466555.1 Acidobacteriota bacterium
ATCCTTGGCGAAAGCCACTTCGTCGTTATCAGCCGAGAGCTGATAGACGGAGCTCATCATAATCTCCCGGTGCAGCTTCTTCATCGACATCCCGTTCTTGGCGAAGTTGGCCGAGAGGTATTCCAGCAGTTCCGGATTCGTCGGACGCTCGCCGGACATGCCGAAGTTGGAAGGCGTATCGACAATGCCCGTACCGAAGTGAGCCTTCCAGATTCGGTTCACGATAACGCGCGTAGTGATGGGCTGGCTGACCACCGCTTCGGCCAGTTCCAGACGGCCGGAACCCTTGGCGAACGGCTTCCCGTTTTCCGGAGAAAGAACGCTCAGGAAGTGGCGCGGGACGTCCGGGCCGACCCAGTTGGCCGGGTCGCCGCGGAAGTGAAGTTTGATTTCCGAAATCGCCTCGGCATCTTTCACGCCGTGAATGAAGGGGAACTTCGTTTCCAGCTTCTTGCGCAGCGCGTCGATACCGCTCTGAATCGACTTAATGCGCGTCTGCGCTTCCGAACCCAGCCGGGACTCCAACGCCCACCCGCGGAACAACAACACGCCGGGCGTGCCCTGACGCATCATGCCGCCGCCCATCATCATCGCATTCGGATCGTCGGCTTCCGGCAACTCGCGCTGGAAAATCTCCGTCCAGAAGTTGTTCTCTTCTTCCGGCAGGCTCTTCAGCCGCAGCCAGGAGCCCGGATTGAAGTCTTTGAACGACGTGAAGTTGCTCGGCTTGTCAGTGCGTTTTTTCGGCTTGGTGCCGTCCAGATCTTTCGCCGCGATGACTTTGTTCTCCGCATCAATCTCATTCCGTTCAAGCATCACCGCGATGATCTCTTCCTGGAACTTATCGGCCAGCTTCTTGGCCTCGGGCATGGTGCTCATCGGCTTCTTCAACAACGCCTGCAGCGCCTCTTTGTTCTTGTATTTCTTGGTGGGCTTGGCGATGTACTTGATCCAGCGGTCGGTTAGCTCGTAGTCGAGCTTACGCGCCTCCACCACAGCGTCAATCTTCTTCTTCTGCGGTCCGCTGATTTCCCAGACAGCCTGGATGTAGTTCGAAGCCTGGAAGGCTAGCGAGCGAGACAGATCCGTCGACAGGCCCTGATTGGCTTCCTGCAGAATCTTCTGCTCCCGGTCGAGCTCTTCTTCCAACTTTTCGTATTCGGCAACAACGGTCTTCGGAGCCGTCGGATACTCTTCGTATGTCGTGTTGTAGAAAACGCCGGCGAGCGCGTAGTAGTCGGTCTGCGGAACCGGGTCGTACTTGTGATCGTGGCAGCGGGCGCAACCAACGGTGAGCCCCATAAACCCGCGGGTAACCACGTCAACGCGGTCGTGCCGCTCGTCGGCGCGAGTCACTTCAAAAGCGCCATTGTCGTAGTACCACGGCCCAAGACCAAGGAACCCGGTCGCCGGCAACGTCTTGTGCCGGTTCTTGGCGTCCATCAAATCCCCGGCAAGCTGGGCTTTCACAAACTGGTCGTACGGCAGATCATCGTTGATTGCGTTGATCACCCAATCGCGATAGGCGAACGCGTTCGGGTACGGGCGATAGCCGCGCGGGAACGGATTCAGCGAGCGGTAATCGTCCTCGCCATAGCGAGCCACATCGAGCCATACGCGGCCCATGCGTTCCCCATACTGTGGCGAAGCCATAAGCCGGTCGACCACCTTGGCGAACGCGTCCGCACTCGTGTCTTTTTCAAAAGCGGCAATCTCGTCAAACGTCGGCGGCAGGCCCGTCAGATCGAGCGAGGCCCGGCGAATCAGGTCGCGCTTAGACGCCTGCTTCACGGGCTTCAGCCCCTCGCGCTCAAGTTTGGCCAGCACAAATTTATCAATGGTGGTCCGCGCCCACTTGCTATCTTTCACAGCCGGGACTGCCGGCTCCTGCAACGGCAGGAACGACCAGAACTTCCGGGCTTCGGGACGAATGACATACTTGCCGTCGGCGCTCTTGGCGGCCGTGGCGGCAACTGCTTTGGGCCACTTCGCGCCCGCCTTCACCCAGGCTTCCAGATCGGCGATCTGCGCGTCCTTCAGCTTGTTGCCCATCGGCATTTTCAAGTTGGGGTCGGAGTGCTTAATGGCGGAAATGAGCAGGCTCTTCTCCGGCTCCCCAGGAGTGAGCGCCGCACCGCGTTTCCCGCCTTTGGCCAGCGCTTCCGCACTGTCCAGCCGCAGTCCGCCCATGGCGGATTCCGTGTGGCAGCCAAAACAGCTGGTGGCCAACACCGGGCGCACTTTGCTCTCAAAGAAGTCCGGCGAGTCAGCCGTTACGCCTTGCGCGAAAACACTTGCGCCAAACACAGCCGCGAGGACGAGAGGACGTCCAACAATCCCATGCATACAGTTCCTTTTCGCACGCACAAAAATGAAAAACTTCGCGTCTATCCGACACGATTAACGTTTGCAAGGGTGGAACAGGGACCCTGATTGCAGGCAGCGAAGCCTGGGTTTGCCACGTGGGTATCACCAGTATAGCCGAGACAACGCGGTCCCGGCATACCCGGATTTAGAATTCGTAACGCAGTGCGAACTGCATCACCCGCGCTTCGGCAGCGACGGTAATCTGGCCGAACGTCGTGGGGTTGGACAGCGTCAGCGACGATGGATTATCCCAATTCACGTTGTTGAACGCATTGAACGCTTCGGCGCGGACCTGAATCGAATGACCTTCGAAGGGCAACAGGAAACGCTTGCCCAGCGAGAGATCGGTGTTCAACTGCTTCGGTCCACGAATGAGGTTCCGGGCGCCAACGGTGCCGGGATACTGCCCATAGAAGTTCTTCACCGCCGAGGTCTGCGGGAAGACCGAAGGCACGCCGATTTCGTTGAACCCAACCTGCGTCTGCGGCAGTGTGGCGCCGGGCTTCAGGATAGCCAGTGAGGAGTTCAGATAGTTCGTCGGGTAGACGCCACCGGTGGAGATGGTGAGCGGTAGGCCGGAACGGAACTTGGTGAGCGCCGAAATCTGCCAGCCGCCAACGAACTGCTGCACCCATCCGGGCGCGCTGTTCATGAACATCTTGCCTTTCCCGAACGGCAGCTCCATCACGGTGTTGGCCGTAATGTTGTGGCGGATATCGAAGTCCGATACAGAGCGGGAAGCGTTCGGATTGAAGGTGTCCTGAAT
>CANIFK010000827.1 GCA_947466555.1 Acidobacteriota bacterium
CGGCGGCGAAGCGGCTGAGGCCGTCGAGGTTATCGACCAGGATTGTCAGGGAGGCGAGGATGGAGGTAAACGCCCCGGTGGCTTGCACGATACTGCCGACTTCGAGTTCGCCCGAGAGCACGCGCGGGGCGATGATCAGCGTCGGCATCACGAGCGTCAGCAGGCTGTTGCCGTAGTAGAAGAAGTTCAGGCGGAGCGTCCAGCGGATGAGGTGGTCGTAGTTGGCGTATAGGCGCGCGAAGACGCGCTGCACGTGGCGCTTCTCTTGCGGCTCGCCTTGGTAGAGCGCGATGGCTTCGGCGTTCTCGCGAATCCGCATGAGCGAGTAGCGGAAGTCGGCTTCGCGGCGTCGTTGGTTGAACTGGAGCGTCACCATCTTCTCGCCGAAAACCCGGAAGGTGATCATCGTCCAGGCGATGGCGTAGGCGGCGACGAACAGCACCAGATAACCGGAGATGCCCCAGAGTACGCGGCTGAAGGCGATGAATTGGAAGAGGCCGCCGAGCAGGAGGAGAAGGAAGGTGAGAGATCGCTGGGTGAAGGCGTCGATGTCTTCGGAGATGCGCTGGTCGGGGTTATCGATTTCGGGCTTGGCGGTGAGGCGGTAGTAGCCACGGTTGCCGAAATAGCGTTCGAGAAAGGAATCGGTGAGCCAGCGCCGCCAACCGAGGCCGAGTTGGTCGCGGACGAAGTAGTAGTAGGAGTAAATGGGGACGGCGACGACGAGGAGGAGGAAGAACTTGCGGATGGAGGCCCAGAAGCGGGGCGCGTCCTGGGCGGCGAGCGCCGAGGTGAATTCGCCGGACTGCTGGGTGAACAGCACGTTGAACTGCGTGTCGCCGATCAGAAGCAGGATCAGGAACACCACCAGCCAGCGGCCGCGCTTTTTGTCCGTGGAAAACCAATACGGAAGGGCCAGCACGAAAAAGCGCTTTAGCAACTGCCAGTTGATTTTGTGCATCGACGGATCGCGACGGGAATTCATCCCGCCCCACTACCACGCTACTACTTCCCGGCAAAAACAAACCGCCGGAAAGTGCGAGGCACCCTCCGGCGGCAGTAAACAGTTTTTGAGAAAACTACGCTTTGATGACGTCGACGCCCATCGATTTGCAAGCGCCCTTGACCTGAGCGATAGCCGATTCCAGCGTGAAGCTGTTGAGATCCGGCATCTTGAGCTTGGCAATTTCGGCGATCTGCGCTTCGGAGATCTTGCCCACCTTGGCCTTGTTGGGCGTCGGCGAACCGCGTTCGATCTTGATGGCTTTCTTAACCAGAATGGCCACCGGCGGAGTTTTGGTGATAAACGTGAAGGAGCGATCGGAGTAGATCGTGATAACGATCGGAATGATCAGCCCTTCATTTTCTTTCCCGCTCGTCTTGGCGTTGAACTGCTTACAGAATTCCATGATGTTGACGCCCTGCGGACCGAGCGCCGTGCCGACGGGAGGCGCGGGGGTCGCCTTGCCGGCCGGAATCTGCAACTTAACCTGACCTGTTACTTTCTTTGCCATTTCGTTTCGCCTGCTGCCTTATTGAATCTTTTCCACTTGCTCGAAGTCGAGCTCAACCGGAGTGGACCGGCCAAAAATCGTTACGAGAACCCGCAGCGTATTCTTTTCGCTGTTGATCTCTTCCACCTTGCCCGAGAAGTTCGTGAACGGCCCATCGGTGATGCGAACCGTTTCGTTCTTTTCGAAGGTGAGCTTCGGTTTGGGACGGTCGCCGGCATTGGCCTGGCGATACAGAATCGAGTTCACTTCATCGGCGGTCAAAGGCACCGGATGGTTGCCGCCGCCAACAAAGCCTGTAACCCGCGGGGTTTCTTTCACCGCGTGCCACAGCTCATCGTCCATTTCCATCTCCACCAGCACATACCCCGGATACAACATCCGTTTGCTGGTGACCTTCTTCCCGTTCCGCAGCTCAAACACTTCCTCGGTCGGGATCAGAATCTGTCCAATTCGGCTGGAGAAACCGAACGCCTCGGCGCGCGTGCGCAAAGACTCAGCCACTTTGTTTTCAAACCCGGAATAGGAATGAATGATGTACCAATGCTTCGTCGTCGCCGGGTCCACGGGACCCGCCGCGGCCACTTCGACCGCTTCCGCGATCTGACCTTCCGGCTGTTCTTCGAATTCCTGTTCCGACATGACGATGGTGTGGCTCTCCGGTTCCGGCAGGAACTACTTGCCCAAAACCTTGAAAATCTGGGTAATCCCGCGGCCGATGATGAAGTCGACCACAAAGAAGTAGGCGGCGAATGCAAAAACGGAGGCGATGACGACCACAGTGGTGGCCTTCACCTGCTTTTCGTTCGGCCAGGTGACCCGGCGCATTTCCATCTTCAACTCTTCAAAGTAGTTTTTGATGGCTGCTGGCCACGACCCGGGGCCGCCGCTCTGCGGGGTCGACTCGACTGCTACGCTCTTGGTCTCCATGGTGATTCGCTCAATTCCAAAAATAGTCTTCTTCCGGCTCTTTCGCGCTCATTCCTCACCCACACAGCGAAATACGGTAAACGCTGAATCGGGATGGCAGAGGAAGGAGAGGAAGGATGGCAGGGGCGGAGGGATTCGAACCCCCACAGGCGGTTTTGGAGACCGCTGGTCTACCGTTAAACCTACGCCCCTGTACCGGCTTGTCTTCCACAAGCTCTCCAACCAGGACGGCTGGATTCTTCTGTGGAAGGGAGGCTCACTACAGTGTACAGCATCTGGCTACCGTTCCAAAATCCGGTAGCCCGAAGAACTACTTCACTTCGCGATGCAGCGTGTGCTTACGCAGCTTGGGGTTGTACTTCATCAACTCCAGACGCTCGGTGGTCTTCTTCTTGTTCTTCGTCGTCGTGTACAACTTCAACTTCGTTTCCGTACACTGCAGCGTAATAATTTCGCGGGGCATTTGGGGGGTACCTTCAACTTAAGACTTACAACTTCAAATTCGGAATCAAACGAAAGGGGCGTTGCGAAACGCCCCTTCATAAAGCTTACCAGTTAGGAAACGATTTCCGCCACAGTGCCGGCGCCGACCGTACGGCCGCCTTCGCGAATCGCGAAGCGCAAGCCCTTGTCCATGGCGACCGGGGTGATCAGTTCGATTTCCATCTGCACGTTGTCGCCC
>CANIFK010000828.1 GCA_947466555.1 Acidobacteriota bacterium
GTGAACGGGGTGGCGAAGATGCCGGAGATTGCGGCGCAACGGGGGGCAGTGCGGAAGTGGCTGGAGGGGGGACGGAAGATTGATGTGCTGTTTAGTTTGCACAATACGGAGACTTCCGAGTATTTGGAGGGTCCGCCGGAGAATGGAGGCGGGGGGCGGCACCGGGAGTTGGCCGAACGGTTGTTTGGGTTGTTGGAGAAGGAGACTTCGTTTGCCCCGACGCGGCCGTTGTTTTATTCGGAGACGTCGACGACAGCGGGGATGGCGGGGCGGATGACGGTGAGCCAGGGTTTGTATCGGGATTTTGGGTTGGCCACCTTTATTATGGAGCAGCGGATTTCGGTGCAACCTAAATATGGACGGAAGCCGTTGGTGGCGGACCGGTTGCGGTTTGGGCGGGAGTTGGCGGAGGTTTTCGCGAAGGCGTTGGGGCGGTAACTTCCTGGCAGTGGTGGTCGCCGTACCTGCTACACTGCCATGATTATGCGCGCACTACTACTACTGGTTATCCCTGGATTATTTGCGGCGACGGACCCGGCGGCTTGGCCGCGTTGGCGGGGGCCGAATGAGAACGGAGTGGCGAAGGGGTCGGCGCCGGTAGAGTGGTCTGATACCAAAAATATCGTCTGGAAGGCGAATATTCCGGGGCGCGGGCATAGTTCACCGGTGTTGTGGGGGGATTTGGTCTTTTTGACCACGGCGATTCCGGCGAAACCGGTAGCCGAGGCGACGGCTGGCGGTGGTGGGGGCCGCGGGCCGGGTGGCGGGTTTGCCGCCGGGGTGGAGCATAAGTTTGTTGTGATGGCGTTGGACCGGAAGACCGGGAAGACTGTTTGGGAAAAAACGCTGGTGACGGCGACGCCGCATGAGGGGTATCACTTCCGGTATGGGAGCTTTGCGTCGAACTCGCCGATTACGGACGGGAAGATGGTGTATGCGTTCTTCGGGTCGCGCGGGATTTATGCGTTGGACCTGAAGGGGAATGTGGTTTGGGAGAAGACGTTTGGGAAGATGCGGATGCGGTTGGCGTTCGGCGAGGGCGTGCCGACTGTGCTGGACGGCGACCGGTTGTTATTGAATTTCGACCAGGAAGACGGCAGCTACCTGACGGTGTTGGACAAGACGACTGGGAAAGAGATTTGGAAGGTGGAGCGGCAGGAAGCCAGTTCGTGGTCGCCGCCTTCGGTGGTGACGGTGGGTGGGCGGAAGCAGATCATTGTTGCCGCGTCGTCCAAGGTGCGGGCGTATGATTATCAGACCGGGAAGGTGATCTGGGAGTGCGCGGGGTTGGGATCGAACGTGATTCCGGCGCCGGTGTTTCATAACAATACGGTGATTGTGATGAGCGGGCACCGGGAGCCGAACCGGATGGCGATCAAGTTAGGTCGGGATGGGGATTTGACCGGGACCGATGCGGTGGTTTGGTCGAATACCAAGGGCAATTCCTATACGCCGTCGCCGGTGCTGCATGACGGGAAGCTGTACTTCGTGACGGATAACGGGATTTTGAGCGCGATTAACGCGTCGACCGGGGACCTTTATTATCAGGAGCGGTTGCCGGGGACGTATTCGTTGAAGGCGTCGCTGGTGGCGGCGAATGGGAATTTGTACGTTTCGACGGAGCAGGGGGATGTGTTGGTGGTGAAGATGGGCGAGAAGTTTGAGGTCGTCGCTACCAACAAGATGACGGACGAGTTCTTCATTGCCTCGCCGGCGATTGCCGATGGGGAGATGTATCTGCGCGGGAAGAACACGCTGTATCTGATTCGGCAGAAGTAGCTTTTGGATCAGACAAACCCTAGGTGACAGTCAGCTAGGGTTTGTCTGGTTAGAAGGCGCGGACGGGGAGGGTGAAGGGCGCGATGTTGGTGCCCTCTACCGTTACCAGGACCGGTTGGTTGCCTTGGGCGACCAAGGTTTGGATGGTGAACTGGAGCTGCAGGAAGCTGCCGGAGGGGTTAACCGTCAGCGGACGGTGTTCGATGCCTCCGATGTTCAACGTGATCTTGGGCTGCGAACCGGTCGGGGCAAGGTTTTCCGGGAGGCCGGTGATCAGCATGTTCATCAATTCGCCGTAGCGGGCCGGGCGCTCCGCGGTGATCTGGACGCCGAAGCCGGCGGTGATCGAGGAGATAATCGCCTGCTGTTGCACCACCGGTATGGCGATCGGCAGGGCCGATTCGGCACCGGATTGCAGTTTCAGGACGGCCACACCAGGGGCGAGGCCGGCAGGAACGGAGAACGTGACCAGCGACCCATCGACACCCAGAACCTGGGCGGGACGATCATTGACCGTTAATTGCAGCGGTGAGAGTCCGCTGATGGCTAACCCGTTTACCTGAACGGTGGCTGAGTTTCCGGCAATCAGGCCACCACTGACGGTGGCCGGGACCGAGATCCAGCCGGACTTGGCGGCTGTTACCTGTAAGGCGCCACTTTGTGTTGAGAGTCGCAGGCCATTCAAGACGCTGAAGTTATACGAATTACCAGCGGCGCCCGGGGCCACCCAGATATTGGCCAATGCGCGATTGGGCGACGGGTACCAGACGCGGCGGATGTCGATGTCCGGCGTGCCGAAGCCGATGGAGGTGATGTCCTCGGCGAAATTGGCGCCGGTGATTTCAACGACGGATTCGGTACCGGCAGGGAGCGTGGCGGTGGCGAGGGTGGTGGGCGGGAGTTCGTTAGAGAGGTTGGTGACGTTCACGGCCGGCTGCATGAACAGGCTGCTTTGGCCGTCCGAACCGAAGGCAACGGCGTGCATGACGGCGCCGGAGGCGGCCGGGGGCGGAGTAACTGTCAGGCGACCGGAGTTTTCATCGTAGCCGCGGAAGGTGGCGAAGGCGCCGTCGAAGCCGATGCGAGTGGAGGCATTCAAACCGGTGCCGGCGACGATGAGGTCGTTACCATCACCGCGGGTGACGGCTTCGATCTGTGGGGCAGCACGTTCGACTACGCGGAGGCCGTAGGGCAGGATATACAGATCATTATTGCGGGTAAAAATCAGGTGGACCGGGGCTTCACTGACAAACTGGCCGAACTGGAACTCCGCTTGGAGGTAGTAGTCCGGAGAGGGCGCGTAGGGGTGAATCCCGCCCGTGGACACGGAAACGGCACCGCTA
>CANIFK010000829.1 GCA_947466555.1 Acidobacteriota bacterium
ACGGACAGGCCAAAACAAAGGGTTTTTCGGGCAATTCGCTCTCGGCCCGCCCCGGCGGCACCGGCGCGTCCAAGACAACCGTCGTGGCGCCAGCCGCTCGAGCTAGTGCCAAGTTCCACTCGACGACATGCGCTTTCGCCGGCGCCACCCGCTCGGTATAGAACATTCCGGCAGCCCGCTCGCGCAGAAAACCAGGCGCGAAACCGATGCGACGCGCTGCGCGCGAAGCGCGCAGCAGGAGCCCGGATTTGATCAGACCCTGCACGTCAACCCCAATGTCTACAGGGGTTTGGCGGAAATACTGCCACGCCGCCCGCAGGCTCTCGCGGCTCTTCCGGTTCACCGGCAGCACGCAATCGACGTCCGGGTTCCCCTCCAAAAGCCACTGCCATTTGGGGTCGATGGCCCAGGTCAGCCGGGCCCCGGGAATGGTGCGTTTCATCGACGCGGCGGCGGGCAAAGCGTGCAAAACATCGCCAAAAGCGCCCAACCGGACCAGCAAAATGTGCGGACCTTCAGGCATCTTGGCGGCTGCGGACGTGTGCCATCAGGGCCTCGCGGCGGGCCAGGTCGCCGGGCCTTTCATCAATGATTGCAGCAGCTTGCGAAAGGGCCTCGTCCCCGATCACCACCAGTTCCACGTCGCGCAGCGAAGCGGCCAACTCGGCTCGCGCCTGGGGCGAAAGCAACGCGTCACCGGGGTCGCAGACGCACACCGCAAGCGGCCCGTGCTGCTCGGCAAGTTCATGAAAACGCTGGGCATGGGTCGCCACCATGGGGTCGAAGTAGGCGGCTACCACCGTCCGCCCCGCCACGCGCTCCGCGCCAACGATCTTGGTTCTGGTGTCGAGCATGTCTCCCTATTTTCCCTCAACTAGGGGCCTGCGGGCGATGATAAATACGGGCCGCCCAGCGGAATCGGTGATCGTCTCCTCTGGGATCAGCGGCGTAACTTGTTGATCGAACGCGAGTTGCGGCACGTGGGTGATATACCGCCCGCCGGGGCCGACGCCATAGTAGAGGTCGGTTTTTCCCTTCGTCAGCAGGTGCAGGGAGTCATAAATGCCCCAATCGAGCACGCGATAGGTGCCCGGGTCGTCCTTCAACCGTTCGGCCAGCCGGGTGGTGGCGTCGGACCACTCGACCGACACCTCCCGCCGTACCAGTTGGGCATAGTAGTGGTTTATTTGCAACAGGTTAGCAGCCACCACGAGACCCAGCATCCACCGCCGCAGGGGTAGGCAGCTGGCCAGCAGATGGGGCAACGGCCACAGCAAAACGACGTGGTGCGCGCCGCCACCGGCGTTGCGGACGGAGAACATGTAGCCGTAACCCACAATCATTGCAACAAGATAGAAGCGGTAGTAGGCGTTGCGCCATAGCCACGGCGCCGCCGCCAACCCAGCGGCGAACAGCCACGGCAGCAAAGGGTATGTGAAATCAAAGGGATAGGAGCCAACCGGGGGGAGGGCGTGCTCGCGCCCGGCGTTAAAGATGTTCAGGTCCCCGAGGGCGGCCCAAAGTACTTCCACCTTCCGCCAGGCGGCGGGATCATCCAGTAACCCATTTCCTTTGAACGAGTTGCCGCCGGTCTTGTAGTTGTACACCAGGAGCGGATAACAGCCCGCCAAGAAAAATACGGTACCGATGGCGATGGGCTTTATTTTCAATAGGCTCCTCGCGGTGGCGAGGAGGCCCGCGGCGAGCGCTACCAGGATCCAGAGGAACGTAATCTTGTCCCAGAAGCCCAGTCCGAAGAGGAAGCCGCCGAGCGCAACCCATTTCATTTGTTCGGTTTGCGCGTAGCGGACGATGGCGTAGACGCCGGAGAAGGCCAGCAGATGTTGGAGCGCCACCGGTCCCCAATCGGAACGGACGGTGAACAGGTAGGTGGCGTCGGTCGCCAGCAGTACGGCGGCCCATAGGGGTTGCTTTAATCGCTGCAAGAGGCGGGCAAAAACATAGATCGACAGCGCTCCGAGTACCAGGGCGGGGAAGTGAACGGTCGTGGAAGATGGTGCAAAAACGCGCCAAATGAGTGCATAAATGCCTGTTTTTAGCGTCCCAATGTAGGGAAAACACATACTTGGGACACGCCAAAATATCAAACGAACGTTTACCGGCTCGACCTTGGGCTCGAAAAGGACGCTGGCGAAGAGAGCCTCGTCGGACTGGACGCCGGGCAGGTCGAGGACAAAACTTCCGAGGCCCAGGAACGCCACGGCGAGGGCGATCGGTAAAAACCGTTCCTTCATGCGCGCTTCAGTTGGATGAGTTCCATCGCCTCTTTGACGACGCGCGAGGCCTCCACCGCCTTCATGCAGCGGTGGTCGATGGGGCATTCGCGGAGCTGGCAGGGGGCGCAGTCGAACGGTTCGCGGATGATGCGGGCGAAGGGGCCGGTGGGCCCGGTGGCGATATGGTCCGTCGCCCCGAAGACGGTGACCGAGGGGATGCCGAGCGCGCTCGCGATGTGCATTGCGCCGGAATCATTGGTGAGAAACGCGGTGCAGGTGGAGGCGATGGCGATGAACTCATCGAGCTTCGTTTCTCCAGCAAAATTGTGGTTTTGCACGCCCGCCGCGTCGAGTAACTGTTTTACCTGCTGGCAGAGTTCGCGTTCGTCAGCAGAGCCGAATATGGCCACGCCGGTTCCCGTTTTGCGGGCGATTTCGGCGGCGGCTTCGGCGAACCGTTCGGGGAGCCAGCGTTTGGCGGTGCCGAAGGCGGCGCCGGGGCTGACGCCGATCCAGTCCTCGTTTAAGTCGAGTTTGCGGAGGATTTCGCGGCCTTGTTTGACAAGATAGGGGATGCCGGGGAGGCGGATGGCGTCCACTTCCGGAACACGGTCGATGAGCCCGGCGCGGCGGAGGAGTTCGAGGTAGTAAAACCGCTGGTGCTCAGGGATTTCGCCGGGTTTTGGCGGAGTGATTGGGTCCGTCAGGAGCAGGCCTCGGCCGTCGCGGGCGAAGCCGATGCGAGTAGGGATGCGGGCGGCCCAGACGACAGCGGCGGCGTCGAAGGAGTTGGGGAGGAGGATGGCGCAATCGAAATCGAGCTTGCGGAGTTCCTTGGCCAAGCGCCATTTGGCGGGGAGATCTTTGGCGCC
>CANIFK010000830.1 GCA_947466555.1 Acidobacteriota bacterium
CGACGTTGATCTGGGATCCGGACACGGGCAATCTTTTCCCCAACAACGTCATTCCCCGTTCGCGCCTGCATCCGGGCGCTTTGAACGTCCTGAATACGTATGTCCCGAAGGCGCAGTTCATCCAGGAAGATCCGACGGACTTCACGGCCCGAGCCGCAGTGGCGCAACCCATCAACGTCAACACCTACTTCGCGCGTGTCGACCACAACTTCTCGGATAAAGATCGCGTCTTTGCCCGCCTGGCCTGGGATCGCTCCAGCCTGATCCGCACGAACATCAACCCGAACCTGCCTGTGTTTACCGGGTCGCAGGTCACCAATCTGGCCACGCAGTGGATTCACACGTTCAGCCCGAGCATGATCAATGAACTGCGCTTCGGGTTCCAGATCTCCAACGATCTCACCTCCAACCCGCGCACGGACGATGCGTCGTTCAGCATGGACGCGCTCGGCGTTGGATTATTCCGCGTGCCCTCCGATGGCAACCGGAAACTGACGCCCCGCGAACATGGCATTCCGCAGTTCACAGGACTTCCCTTCCCGCTCCAGGAACTCACCAACGGCAACGGGTACGATCGGATGAACACCTACCAGTTCGGCGACCACCTTTCCTACTTCAAGGGCAAACACAACTTGAAGTTCGGCGCTGAATACTACGGGCTCACCATTGAACGCGGCGCGGCCAACCTGGAAGAAGGGTTGCTGGGCTTCAGTGCCGCGCAAACCGGCAACGCGCTCGCTTCATTCCTGTTGGGCCGTCCCGCCACGACGCAAACGCCGGAAGGCCTGCCCCTTACGTTCCCGAAAGCACAACGCGGCGGCGGCTACGTCAACGACGACTGGAAGGTGTCTTCCAAGCTGACCGTCAACCTCGGCCTCCGCTACGACTACAACGGTTGGCCAGTGGATCGCAAGGGCTTGCAGCGGACGCTGAGCATTCCCGGTCTCGGCTCGGAAATCGGCCGCGGTCAGGGCTACAAGAAGCCGGATGGCACGATCATCCCCACCATCTTCCCCGAATCGCTGGGCGAGCCTGGCGCCATCAAAGTGGCCCAGCAGCAGCGGTTCCGCTTCTTCATGCCGCGCGTCGGCATCGCCTACCGGCCGACGGAAAAGTGGGTGATCCGCACCGGCGCCGGCTGGTTCGACAACATCCAGCACCAGAACACGTTTACGATTCTGAACCTGATGCCGCCCAAAGCGGGCAGCCAGGTGTACCAGACCTCGATGAGGCCCGCCCAGACCTTTAACGTCACCGGCGCCAACGGGGCCAACTTCCCCATCACTTCCCAGACCTACATACCTGGCTCCAACATCCTGACGCTGGACGACCCGTTCCTCACCCGCGGCGGCGGCAGCAGCACCGTGCGGCCCATCGACGTGCTCTATCTGCCCGACACCTACAAAGACGGCGCCGTGTGGAAGTGGAGCCTCGACCTTCAGCGGGAACTGCCGTACACGATGGCACTCTCCGTTGGCTATGCCGGCAGCAAGGGCACCAACATCGGCAATAGCGTGATCAACTGGAACGACCCGCTGCGGCCCGCCACCACGTTCCTGCAGTCCAACCGGCCCTATCCGGAGTTCTACGACGCCGCCACGCCCAATCTCGGCGTGCAGGCGATGGGCCGTATCCGCTACCTGGATTCCTACGGCGAATCGTTCTATCACGGCCTCCAGGTGAAGCTGGATAAGCGCAGCAACAAGGGACTGACGTTCGGCATCGCCTACACCTATAGCAAGGCCCACGGCGACGGCGAGAACGGCGGCCAGGAAGGCGCCTCGCTCCAAAATCCGCGTGACCGCAAGGGCTCGCGCGGCCTGTTCCGCTTCGACCAGACGCACCGCCTGGTTGGCAACTGGGTCTACGAACTGCCCGGCCAGAATATCCGCAATGCCTCCAAATGGGTCATCGGCGGCTGGCAACTGAACGGCATTCTCAGCCTGGCATCCGGCTTCCCGCTCACCATCGGGCAGGGCGCGGGCGACCTGTCACTGCCGAATGGCTCGGTCCGTCCGGACGTGATCGGCAATCCCGAGCTGAGCGATCCGACGCGCAAACTATGGTTCAACACCCAGGCCTTCCAGCGGGTGACGTGCCAGATCCCCAACCGTCCGGACCTCTGCCATCTGGGCAGCACCGGGTACAACACCCTGCGCGGCCCCGGCGAACGGCGAATGGATTTCTCCATGTTTAAAAACTTCGTCATCACCGAACGCGTGAAGCTGCAGTTCCGTTGGGAAGCCTTCAATGCCACCAACACGCCGTGGTATGGCGATCCGGCCGGCATCAGCTTCTCCAGCGCCAACCAGCTGACCTCCAACGGCAGCCGCGACGGCGAAATCCGGAGCATCCGCAATCCTATGCGGCGCATGCAGTTTGGGTTGAAGCTGTTTTTCTAGACTCGAAGAGCCCGAAGCCCCGCCGGGGGGAACTCCGGCGGGGCTTCTCACACTGATTAGGATGACCCATTGCCGGGGTATCATCTGAAAATGACGCAGAGTGAGCTAGGCGGCCTGTATAGCCGCGATGAACTGCAGGCCCTCCTCGGTTCAGTGGGCGAGAACGTCTACATAAACCGGTCCGTAGTGTTTTACTCGCCGAAGAACGTTCACGTCGGTGACAACGTTCGGATTGATGGCTTCGGCATCTTGTCGGCCGGCGCCGAGGGCTTGATTATCGACGAGCATGTGCACATTTCTGCCTACTGTTTTCTTGTTGGCGCGGGTGGAAGAATTCACTTGCAGGCTTTTTCAGGAGTGGCGTCGCGCAGTACCCTTTATACGGCGACAGACGATTTCCGCGACGGATACCTTACCGGCCCAACGATCCCAGGCAAATACCGGAATGTCCGTTCCGGAAACATTACGCTGGGACGTCACGGACTGATCGGGGCAGGCAGTATCGTGCTTCCCGGGGTCACAATCGGCGAAGGGGCGGCCGTCGGCGCGCTGAGTCTGGTCCGGAAGGATGTCCCGTCCTTTGCCATCGTAGCGGGCAATCCGCTCCGTACATTGGGGCACCGCAATGAAGAACGGTTGCGTCAACTGGAGCACGAATTCAGAAGCGAAAAACAGGCGCCTCGGGCCGACTAGCTCGCG
>CANIFK010000831.1 GCA_947466555.1 Acidobacteriota bacterium
GCCAACTCCACACCGGCCACTCCATCCAGGTCCGCCCCTCCATGGGCGCCTGGACCCTCTACGGCCTCGGCACCGAAAACCAAAACCTCCCCGGCTTTGTCACCATCTGCCCCGCCCTCTCCGGCGACGGCGGCACCCCCCAACTCTTCGGCAGCGCCTTCCTCCCGGCGATCTATCAAGGCACCCCAATAGGCAAATCCGGCGACGCCAAAAACGCCCGCATCGATTACCTCAAGGACGCCGCCACAACCGCCGAAGCCCAACGCAAACAGCTCGACTTCCTCCAGAAACTCAACCGCGACCACCTCGCCCAATCCGGCGCCGACAGCGATCTCGAAGGCCGCATATCGAGCTTTGAACTCGCCTTCCGCATGCAAATGGAAGCGCCCAAAGTCCTCGACCTAACCACCGAATCCGAAGCCACCAAAGCCGCCTACGGCATCGGCGAAAAGGAAACCGACGACTTCGGCCGCCAGTGCCTGATGGCCCGCCGCCTCGCCGAATCCGGCGTCCGCTTCGTCCAAATCACCGACGGCGGCTGGGACCACCACGGCAAGCTCCGCCAGTCGCTCCCTGTCCGTTGCAAAGCCGTCGACAAGCCCGTCGCCGCCCTCATCACCGACCTCAAACAGCGCGGCCTCCTCGACGACACCCTCGTCCTCTGGGGCGGGGAATTCGGCCGCACGCCCTTCGACCAGGACCTTTCCCAAGGCAAAGGACCAATGAACGAGCGCGGCCGCGAACACAACCCCAAGGGCTTCACCATGTTCATGGCCGGCGGCGGCACAAAGCCCGGCATATCGTACGGCCAAACCGACGAATTCGGCTGGCACGCCGTCGAAGGCAAGGTCCACATCCACGACCTCCACGCCACCATGCTGCACCAACTGGGCATCGACCACGAAAAACTAACCTACCGCTACACCGGCCGCGACTACCGCCTTACCGACGTCGCCGGCCGCGTCGTCAAAGAGATCCTCCTCTGAACGGATTGCCCTCCGGCTGCCATCCGCCATCGGCCGTCCCATACGGACTCGAAACCACAACAACATACCCATCCGGATCCCGCATCCAGTACTCCCAGTGATTCGGCCCGCCATCCCCATCCATCGGGTTGCGATGCCGCGGCCTGACAATCGCCACATCCATCTCCGCCGCCCGCCGCATCACCGCCTCAAAATCATCCACCTCGAACCACAACAACACCCCGTTCCCATAGGGCCGGTCTTCCCGATTCCCAATCGGCCCATGGTCGTGTTCATGCTGAAAACTGTGCAGCTGCAGAATCAGTTGCCCATTGGCAACAAGCTGCTCATACGCCGCGCCGCCGTGATTGCTCGCACAGCCAAGCAAGCGCCGGTACCAGCGGCTGCTCGCCTCCACATCGGTCACCGCGATCAATGGTTGCGGGCGCATTTTACTCCGCCGCCACCGGCCTGTCTTCCCCATTGGCAAACAACAGCGCCAGCGACGCCCAGCTCGTCCCCGCCGCCGAAATCCACTGGTGATGCCCATACGGAAACCCGCTCTCAAAGTACGGCTGCAGCGGATGCGTATGCGTCTGCACATACCAGCTCCCATCCGGAAACTGCGTTCGCAGCAACCAATTCACCCCCGCCTGATACCCGCCAAACGAAGGCTTCATCCCGCCCGCAGTATGCAGCGCATAAAGCGCCAACCCCGTCGCATACGCATCCGGCGCCATCCCCGGCAACTGCGCCCAAGCCCCATCCCGCCGCTGCGCAGCCATCAACTCACCAACAGCCTCATCCACCGGCAAATCGCAAGCCGCCAACCCCATCAGCCGCATCGCCTGCTCCTCCACGCCCACCGCCCGCGAAGCAAATAAATATGCGCCGCCCCGAGCAATCCGCTCCCGAACCTCCGCCGCCCGGCCAGGCGCATGATACTGCTTCAACCCCATCACCGCCATCGCCGTCGCACTGATATAGGAGTACTCACTCGGCGGCCGGTAAATCCGGAAATCCCACTTCCCATCCGGGTCCTGCCGGAACATCACCTTATGCGCCGTAGCATCGGTCAACTTGCTCGCCGGCTCGGCATCAAACCCAAATTCATTCAGCAAATACACCGGCCCGCCCATCACGCCCAACCCCGTCAACAGCCCCGGCATATTCCCCGAACTCGTCGAAATCGCCACCTTCCGCTCCCGCTTCGCCGCCGCCTCGTCCACCGCCAACCCCTGCTTCTTCGCCAGCGTCGTCACCATATCCGGCACCGAATTGCTGTGGCAGGAAACACACCCGCGCGTCTTCCAAATCGCCGGAGCCGTTCCCTGTAAAATCGGCAACGCCCGCGCCACCGCCTCCCGCGCCGTCTTCGCCGGAGCCGTCGTCACCGGAATCTTCTCCGCCGCCCCCGGAGCTTTGGCGGCGCGCAGCGCCCGAACAATCGGATCGTTCTCCCCAAACCGGTACGCCAGCGTCAACGCCGTCAACCCGTTCTCTTCCTTCAAATCCGTCCGCGCCCCCCGCGCCAGCAACAACAGCACCACCGCCGGATTCCGGTCGTAAGAAATCGCCGCCCGCATCAACGCCGAATACCCGCGCGGACACTGCGGATTCACCTCCGCCGCCTGGTCCAACAGGAACCGCACAAACTCCAAATTCTGATACGCCGCCGCATTCTGCAGCGCCGTCTGCCCGCGAACCGCAATCTGGTTCACATTCGCCCCCGCGCTCACCAGTAATGGCGCACAAGCCATACAGTTCACCACCGCCGCATTCGCCAACGCAAAGGATCCCGCCGGCAACCTCGCCCCGGCCTTCATGAGTGCCAACATCGCCGCCGGTTCCCCGGCATCGGCTGCCGCCTCCAGCGCCCGCCCGTCCGCCTTCGCCCCCGCCGCCAACAGCGCGGCAATAAACGGAACCGACCCCTTCCGGCTCGCCGCAATCCGCAACGGCGTCAACCCATTCTTCGCCGCCACATTCGCATCCGCCCCCGCGGCCAGCAGCAACCGCGTCTTTTCCAAATCCGACACCGCATAGTGCAGCGCCGTATACCCGCCGGAATTCACCGCCCGCACGTCGGCCTTCTTCTCCAGCAGCAACTTCACCATGGCAGCGTCCGCC
>CANIFK010000832.1 GCA_947466555.1 Acidobacteriota bacterium
CAATGACCGCCGGCCGGACCCCTCCGTGGGCGAGTTGCGTACTGTGCAGGGAAACGGGATTGCCTACTACGACGGCGCGCAGGTGAGCTACGACTTTCCGTATCGGAAGGGCCTGAATGCGAACGTGTCGTATACGTTCGGCAAGGCGATCGACACGGGCGTCGACTATACGGCGACGGCGGCAAACCGGGACATGAACAACGGCCGGGCGCAGTACCAATACGACCAGATCGGGGACCGGAAGGGACTATCGAATTTCGACGCGACCCACGCGGTGGCGCTGCGGTGGCTCTATGATATTCCGTGGCACGGGCTGCAGTTGTCGGGCGTTTCGGCGTTCCGTACGGGCACGCCGTTTACGCTTTTCATCGGTTCCGATTCGCCGGGGTTCGGGAACGTGGATGGGTCCGGCGGAGATCGTCCGAACATTGTGGACCCGTCGATTCTTGGGATGACGATCAGTCATCCGGATACGGCGCCATTGATTCTGGCGCGGAATAAGTTCAGCTATCTGACGCCGCCGGCGCAGGCCGGGAGCCTGGGACGGAACGTGATGCGGAAGAGCAAGATTGCCAATTGGAACCTGGCGCTGCAGAAATCGTGGCGGTTGCGCATGGCGCGGGAAACGACGTTACAACTGCGCGGCGAGGCATATAATGGCTTCAACACACCGCAGTTCGACGAACCACAAAGAAACCTGACATCGCCCGCTTTCGGAAAAATCACAAATACTTTGAACGACGGGAGGGTTTTTCAACTTGGTTTACGCGTTATCCTTTAGGGCAGTGTGTTTTCGGACTACTGTGCCCGGGAGATACCCCATCCTGACGTATAATCGGAAAGTTCATGCTGGAAGCATTCGGTCTATCTGACCCGGGTTGCGTGCGGCCCAACAACGAGGATTACTATCTCCTCGCGCCCTCGCTCGGTCTATTTTTGGTGGCGGACGGAATGGGCGGAGCCCAGGCGGGGGAGCATGCTTCGCAGCTTGCCTCGGAGACCGTGGGTGAGGTCGTCTGGCGTTCCAGCGATCTGACGACGCCGGAAATTCTGATCAACGCGTTGGAAGAAGCCAATCGGCGCGTGTTGAACGCGGCGAGCGCGGACACAAAGTTGGAAGGTATGGGCACGACGCTGACGGCGGTGTTGGACACCGGGTCGCAGGCCTATATTGCCAGCGTTGGCGACAGCCGCGCCTACATCTACCATCAGGGGCAGTTGCTGATCATCACGGAAGATCAGACCTGGGTGCAGGAAGTGGGCAAGAAGCTGGGGATTGAAGAAGCGCAGTTGAAGACGCACCCGATGCGGCATGTGTTGACGATGGCGATCGGGGTGAGCGATCAGTTGCGAATCAACTCCTACGTGGTGGAGCTATCCGAGGGGATGGAGTTTTTACTTTGCAGCGACGGATTACACGGTGTTGTCGGCGACGATGGCATTGCGGAAATCTTCGCGAACGAAGATAATCTGGAAGTGAAGGGCAAGAAACTGATCGAACGGGCTCGTGGAGCGGGCGGACCGGACAACATTACCGCCGTGCTTTTGCGGGTCGTTGCGAACCAACCGGAGATGGTCGAACAGACACAGTAGTTCATGCAATTTCGGCGTCGTGCCGTTGCCTTCCTGCTATCGGTAGGCATTGCGGCCCAAGTCGCCTACCCCGCTCCGCCGGTACCCGCGGACGGAGGGCCAGCTCAAACCGATTCCGCGCCTGCGATTTTGCGGATCCGTGTGCTGGAGGGAGAAGGGTCGATCCACACGGCGGGAGCGCGCGCGAGCCAGCCGATTGTCATCTCGATCGCCGATGAGGCGGGACGGCCGGTGGAGGGCGCGTCGGTTTCTGTGCGGTTGCCGGACGAAGGGCCGACGGGCGTGTTTGCCAATGGCATGCGGACCGATATTGCCGTAACAGGCCCGGATGGGCGCGTGGCGATCCGCGGGGTGCAGTGGGCGCGGGTGGCCGGGCCGGTGCAGTTGCGAATCACCGCGAGCAAGGGCGAGGCGCGGGCGGGGATCTTATCGACGCAGTATGTGACCGAACCGGCGGGCGGGGCGGGGCGGAGATCGAACCCGGATCCGGTGAAGGCGACGACGCGGCCTCCGGCGCGCGTGGAGCCGCCGTCGCGATCGAAGTGGATTCTGCTGGCCGCGCTGATTGGCGGGGCCGCGGCGGGCGGAGTGGCGGCCGCCGCGCGGGGAGGACGAACGTCTCCGGGGGCACCGCCCACGGTGGTGGCGCCGCCTGCGGTGGTGATCCCGACGGCGACGATTGGCGCGCCGACGATTACGGTGGGTAAGCCATGAAGACGTTCCTCTTGTTGTGTTCCATGCTGGTTTCTGCGCAATCGGCGCTGGAGTCGCCGGTGGTGGCGCAGGTGCTGGATGAGGAAGGCTACCTGACGCCGGTCCACGGGGTGGCCGGGAACTTTGTGGCCGGGCGCCGAGCGCCGGGGCCGGCGCTGTTGGCCTATTCCAACGACGGAGAGATTGAATGGCGGCTGGAACCGGGCCGCCTGATTGCGATTCGTGACGGGGCGATGGCCACCGTCACCACCACCGCGACGCGCGCGATTTTCCGCGGCGACCGCGCGGTGTTACCCGAGTCCAACGAGACGTGGCGTCTCGCTGGAGATACGTTCGTTTATTCCTCCGATGAGCCTCTAGCGCAGCTTGCCGGCCGCGTCCTTACATGGCACGACGGCAAGCTGCGAATTTTTCAAAAAGACGGAGCGGAGGAAGAGGTGGAGTGTCTCCAGGAGCCTGAGAGTATGACGGCCGCGGCCGCCAACTGGGCTCATGTTGTGATTGCCGGCCGGGCGCATCTATTGCGCCTGACGCCGGGGAGAGTAGAACTGTTTGTGTTGCCGCGGCGGGGGCGCCCATGAGGCTGCTGCTCCCGTTCCTGGTTGCTGTTCCGCTGTTGGCCCAGGTGCAGGTGTTTACGCCGCAGGGGGACCTGCTGGGGCCGAGCGTGAACCTGGGGAGCGCGGCGGCGCGGGACTCGACGGATTTTCGTTTCCGCGCGGTGAACACCGGGGCGGAGTCTGTGGCCTTGCAGACGATTTCCGTCAATGGCGCCGGGTTTTCGCTG
>CANIFK010000833.1 GCA_947466555.1 Acidobacteriota bacterium
ATGAGGCGCCGGGAGAGGTGAGGTAGGCGGTGGCGTTCGAGGCGAGTTGACCGTTCGGGAAGGCCATGGAGTACAAGTGGACGGAGCCGGAGAAGCTGAGATTGGCTGGGGCGGCAATGAGTGCGTTGGCACCGGCGGCGGCGATGGTCTGGCCGAAGCGGGCGGTACCGCTGGCGGGGCTGGGGATGACGCCGGCGATGGTGAACGTCGACCCGTTCTGAACGTAGGCGTAGACGACGCCTTTCGCGCTGTTGTACATGGCGGCGCCGACGAGGAGGTAGCGGGTGGGGCCGGCGGCGCCGAGGGCAACGGCGATGCCGTAGTTATCGGGGTTGGAGGTTTGGGCGTAGAGGGTTTGGACGAGGCCCCAGGGTGCGCCCGGGGTGGCACGGGCGAGGACGTAGGCTTGGCCGCGACCGTTGGAGATATTCGGCGCGCCGATGACGGCCGTGTTGTTGAACATTGAAATGATAGTGCCGCCATAGGCGCCGAAGCCGTCGGCGAGCGAGAGCGATTGGGTGAGCGCCCAGTTGGAGCCGTTGAGTTCAAAAGCGTAGGCGCCGTTGGGGTGTTTGGCGATGGCGGAGGATTTGTAGATGGCCAGCCCGGTGGTGTAGGTGGGCGTGGCGACGTGGGAAACGAGTTTCCAGGCGGTGCCGTTCCAGGAGTAGAAATCGACACTGGACAGAGAGGAGACGGCGAGATTGGAGCCATCGGTGGCAACGGCAATTCCAAAGTTCGTGACGTTTGAGGTCATCTGGCCTTGGAAGGCGGGAGCGGCTTGGAGGGTGGCGGCGGCGATGGCGATCAGGATTAGATTTCTCATACCCTTTATCGCGAAAGAAGTTCGGAAGTGGCTCATGGTTCGTGGCGGAGGCGGCTGGCGAGCCAGGCGCGGGCGACGGACCATTCCCGTTTGATGGTGGCTGGGGAGAGGGCGAGGGTGACGGCGGCGTCGGCAATGGAGAGGCCGGCGAAGTAGCGGAGTTCGACGATGCGGACCTTGCGGGGATCGAGTTGCTCGAGCTGGGAGAGGGCATCGTCGAGGCGTTCGAGGTCGACGGTTTCCGATTGGGGATGATCTGGGATTTCGAGATCGATGGTGAGATGGGTGGCGCCGTCGCCTCGCTTTTTGGCGTTGCGGTGGCGGGCGCGGTCGCACAAGACGCGGCGCATCATCTGGGCGGCTGCGGCATAGAATTTCAGGCGGCTGTCGAAATCGACCGAATGCTGCTGGACGAGGCGGAGGTAGGCTTCGTGGACGAGGGCGGTGGGTTGGAGGGTGTGGCCGGCGCGTTCGCGGGCAAGGTTGCCGGCCGCGAGGCGGCGAAGTTCGGCGTAGACGAGAGGGATGAGTGCTTGCAGTGCGGCGGGGTCGCCGGCGCTCCATCGGCTGAGGAGTTGGGTGACGTTGGTGTCGGTCTGCGGCACAGGGTTAGTATGTGCCATTTGCGGGTTGACTGACCGGTCAGTGAACTGTATTCTTGGTCAATGGCGATAGCCGGGAAGACCAAGAAAGATGTATTGCTGGAATTCCGAACGGCGGAGATTCTGGACGCGGCGCGGACGGTATTTGCGCAGCGGGGCTTTGCGGGGGCGACGATTGACGCAATCGCGCTGGCGGCGGGTGTGGCGAAGGGGACGGTTTACCTGTACTTCGAATCGAAGCGGGAACTGTTTCTGGCATCGCTGCGGGAGGGCGTTTTAGCCCTGCACGCCGAGGTTGTGGCGGAGATGGAGGCGGCCGATTCGTGTGAGGGGAAGTTGCACTCCTTCATCGCCGGGCGGTTCCAATATTTTTCGCGCAACCGGGAGTTCTTCCGAATCTATTACACTGAGTTTTCGCACCTGATTGCGGGGACGGCCAACAGCCAGCCCGAATTTCAGGATCTGTACGAGCAGCAGGCCAAGTTGCTGGAATCCGTCCTGGCTGACGGAATCGCGCAAGGGCAGCTACGACCGTTCGACGTGCCGCGCACCGCACGAATGATCTACGACCTGATCCGCGCCGCGTTGGCGCAACATATTCTTCACGGGGCCGGGGAGGCGCCGGAAGTTCCTATTGCGACGTTGTACGAGTTCGTCTGGAAAGGCATCGGAAGCAAATGAGTATCTGGAAGAACGCCGCATTGGCGGCGGGCGTGTTGGCGCTGGCAGGTTGTACGAAGACGGAGCCGACGGCCGCGGCGGCGGGTAACCCGGCGCCTCCGGCGACGGCGGTGAAGTTTGCAACGGCAACGGTACGGAGCGTGCCGGTGGAGATTAAGACCATCGGCAAAGTGGAGTCGATGAATTCGGTGCAGGTGAAGCCGATCATTGGCGGGACGGTGATCAAGGCCTATTTCACAGAAGGCGATACGGTGAAGAAGGGGGATCCACTGTTTGAGATAGACCCGAGGACGCACCAGGAATCGGTGAAGCAGTGGGAGGCGACGCTGGCCCGGGACCGGGCGTTGCAGGCGCAATCGGAGGCGCAGCTGGCGAGTGCGCAGGCGCAGGAAGCGTTCTACGGGATGCAGGCGACGCGGTACGAGAAGCTGGCGAAAGAGGGGATTGTTTCGCAGGAGCAGGCCGACCAGGCGGCGGTGGAAGCGCGGGCGCGGCGGACGAATGTGCGGGCGGTGACGGCGGCGATTGACAGTATAAAGGCAACGATTCAATCGGACATCGCGGCATTGGACAATGCGAAATTGCTACTGAGTTATTGCAGCATGAAGGCGCAGATTACGGGGCGGACGGGCGATGTACGGATCAAAGTGGGGAACGTGGTGAAGGCTGGTGATTCCGACATGCTGACGATCCATCAAGTTCAGCCGGCGTACGTGGTATTCACGGTGCCGGAAGCGAAATTGATTGTTCTGAGGGAGCGGATGAAGCGCGGCGGGTTGGCGGTAAGTGCGGCGATTCCGGGGGACACGTTGCCGGATTCACGCGGGACGATTACGTTTATGGATAACTCCGTGGAGGCGGCGACGGGGACGATTAAGCTGAAGGCGACTTACCCGAATGCGGAGACACGGTTGTGGCCGGGGCAGTTTGTTCATGTGAAAGTTTTGTTGGAACAGCAGGAGGGCGCGGTGGTGATTCCGGC
>CANIFK010000834.1 GCA_947466555.1 Acidobacteriota bacterium
CCCGCCCAATACACCGACAGGCAATGGAAAATCATTGAAGCCCTCGAAGGCGTGCTAAAACTCGCCGTCGCCCAACTCCGCATCGTCTTCCAGGAACGCCGCACAACAGACTTCGTCGAACTCACCCTCAGCGCCACCCAGGCCCTCGGCACCGACGCCGAACCCACCCCCCTCGCCTACGCCCTCGACTTCAAAATCCAGCACCTCCTCCTCGACGAATTCCAGGACACCTCCCGCAGCAAACTCGCCCTGTTGGAACGAGTCATCGCCGACTGGGCCCCCGGCGACGGCCGCACCGTCTTCGCCGTCGGCGACCCCATGCAAAGCATCTACAGCTTCCAGGAAGCCGACGTGTCACTGTTCGAACAGTGCCGTCGCCAAGGCCTCGGCCGCCTGCCCCTAGAATCCCTAACCCTCCGCGCCAACTTCCGCTCGACCAGCAACCTGGTCGACTGGTTTAACTCGACGTTCCCCCAAGTCCTGGCCCCCGAAGACGACCCCACCAGCGGCGCCGTCGCCTACTCCCCCAGCGCCGCCCAGCGCGACCCGCTCGACGGCCCACCCGTCATCTGCCACCCCGTCACCGCCGAAACCGAACCCGCCGCCATCGCCGACGTGGTCGAATCCGCCGAAGGCAAAGTCGCCATCCTTGTCCGCCGCCGGGCCGACGCCCACGCCATCGTCACCGAACTACGCCGTCGCAACATCCTCTTCCAGGCCGTCGAAATGGACCCCCTCGCCGAACGGTCCATCGTCCAGGACCTCCGCGCCCTCACCCGCGCCCTCCTCCACCCGGCCGACCGCGTCTCCTGGCTCGCCATCCTCCGCGCCCCTTGGTGCGGCCTCGAACTCGCCGAACTCACCAAAATCGCCCAATTTCCCGTGATCCCCGAAGCGCTATCAACTGCGAGCCATCCGCGACTCCAACGCATCGCCCCCATCCTGCAAACAGCGCTAACCGAGTCCCGCCGCCGCAGCCTCCGCCGCCACGTCGAAGAAACCTGGCGCGCCCTCGGCGGCCCCGCCTGCCTCCGCGACAAAGCCGAAGAAGTCGACGCCCAAACGTTCTTCACCCTCCTCGACACCCTCGACCAGGCCAGCGACCTCCCCGACTTCACCGCCCTCGACGAAGCCCTTGAAAAGCTCAACGCCGCCCCCGACCCGAACGCCCCGGACCGTGTGCAGGTAATGACGATGCACAAGTCCAAAGGGCTCGAGTTCGACAACGTCATCCTCCCCTGCCTGTCAACGAAGCCACGCGCCGGTAACAGCCCCCTCCTCCGGTGGAGCGAGATGGAAGATCTGGTGATCGGGACCATCCGCGAAACCGGTTCCGACCGCGACGCCGTCTACGACTATCTCGGCGTGCACGAGCGCCGCAAGGCCGACCACGAATCCGGCCGCCTCCTGTACGTAGCCACAACCAGAGCCAAAAAGCGCTTGCACCTATTCGGCGAAAAGGACGAGAAGGGCAGCTTCCTGGCCCGCCTCTGGCACGCCGTAGGCGACCAGTTCCCTGCTCCGACCGTCGTGGCGCCATCCGCGCCCACAGTGCCCGTAAGCCGCGGAGTCCCCCTCCGCCGAGTCCCCGAAAACTTCGAGATCCCGAAGCCCCAACCCGCCCTGGCGTGGACAGTCGAAGACCGCACCGGCGACGAAGCGCTGGACGTATACACCGCCGACAACGAAACCTACCGGATCATCGGAACGCTAGTCCACCGCGTGTTACAGCTAATCGCCCAACAAGGCTGGAGCGAGGACCGCGAAGCCGCAATCCGGACCCAGTTATCCGCAATGGGAGTACCCCGCAACGAACTAGACTCCGCAACGGAAAGAACGCTGGAAGTCATCCGACAGACGCTGACCAGCGACCGAGGCCGCTGGATCTTACAGGAGCACGAAGAAGCCGTGAACGAGTGGGAAGTCAGTGGCGTCTTCGGCAATAACATCTACAGCCGCAAACTCGACCGGTCCTTCATCGCGGAAGGAGTCCGCTGGATCGTCGACTACAAGACCGGCGGCAACCACGACCAATACCGAGCCCAACTGGAGCAATACGCCGAACTAGTCAGCCGCCTGGACCACCGTCCCATCAAGCTAGGTCTGTATTTCCCCCTAACCGGCGCTTGGCACGAATGGGAGCCTACCGCCGTTCGGCCAGCAGGATTAGCGACTGGCCCAGCGGCAGATTAACCCCCGCCGGCAACAACTTCGACTCCATCGCCAATGGACCATACAGCAGCTTGTCCAGCCATGGTGAAACGGGCTGGACCCCGCTCTCGGGATCACCGCCGAGGAGCGGCTCGATCACCCGGAACTTCACCAGCGCGACGGGCAGCAATAAAGAGTTCGCGTAGGTGCAGCGCAGCACCTTAAACCCTGTATCCTCAGCCAGTTGCATCAATCGAGAACGGGTGAACCGCTGCCGCTCCATCGCGTGAATCGAGTGGTGGCTCTTCAGAATATCCAGCGCCGAGGCCCGCAACGCCAGGAACCCACCCGGCTTCAGAACCCGCTGGAATTCCTCCATCGGCCGGCGCTCGTCGCCGAGCGGCATATGGACGATCACGTCCATGCTCACCACTGCGTCAAAGGCAGCATTCTTGTACGGCAACGACTGGATATCGCCCTGCGTTAAGTGGTTGATTCCCAATCCCTTACCGTACTCCAACCCCTCCCACCCGAGGTCCAATGGGAACATCGGCCACCGGTACCGGTCGGCGAGCGCCTGGGCAAAATGCCCTGTGCCGCATCCCGCTTCCAGAACCCGTCCAAACTGCCGTTGCTTCGCCACCGGATCCAATAACCCGAACATTATGTGGCGCATACCGCGATACCACCAGAAGTCGTTCTCGGCTTTGGCGATGTTGGCGAACTCGGCCGGATTCATCATGGCAGATAGTGCTCCCGGTGCTCGCGATAATATTCCAATGTCAGACGGGCGCCAGTCGCGAACGGCACCTTCGGCACCCAACCTAACATCTCTCGAATGAACGAGTTATCGGTGGAGAAGCTACCGATATCAATCGATTTATGACCGTCCGGGAAGGGCCGGAAGCGCAGCGTGCCGCCGCCTTCGGCTACCAG
>CANIFK010000835.1 GCA_947466555.1 Acidobacteriota bacterium
AGTTATTGTGATCGGCGGTGATGACGTTGCTGCCCCAGCCGTTCTTTTCCGATTCCACATAGGGGTAGGTGGAGAGCAGGCGCGGGATGGCCAGGCGCGGGAGCTTGCCGCCCTCGGTGCGGATGACGTAGGCGCCTTTGCCGAAGTCGAAGTTGGCGAACGAGCCGTCGCGTTCCTGGGCCTGGGTCTGCAGCGTGTAGCGCATGCCGTAGTTCAGGGTGAGCTTGGAGTTCACTTTCCAATCGTCCTGGATGTACAGGCCGTAGCGCGTGTTGGACAGCAGGTTGCTCAGGTTGGGCGTTGACCGGTTGCTGGTGACCGGAAGACCGAGAATGAAGTCGCTGTAAGCGTTGCCGGAGAAGCGGTTCTGGAAGGCGAAGGAGCCGAACGCTGTGCCGCCCGCTGCGGGGTTGGACGACACGCGGCTGAAGCCAATGTCGGCGCCCATTTTGATATTGTGCGAGCCCTTGACGATAGACAGGTTGTCGGTGAACTGCTGGGTGATCTGGGGAGCACGGTCGCTGCCACCGGAGTCACCGATGCCCTGGAACCCGGCGATCGAAACGTTCGGCAAGCCGCCGATGGGCAGGGGCTTGTAGAGCGTGGGGAAGATCGTGGTGGGATCGAAGGTGGTGTTCTGGCCGATGCGGATTGAGGCATGGCTGAAGTAGGAGTAACGGAACTCGTTCAGAATGGTGGGCGTAAAGGTCCGGTTGTAGCCGAGCGAAGCGCTCTTGGTGATGTAGCCGCCGTCGCCGAAGTTGCCGTAGTTGGCGGGGGTGCCGAGGGCAACGAAGTAGGGCGAGCCCTTGGAGTAGCTGAGGGTGGCCGAGATGGAGTTCTTCGGGTTGAAGATGTGGTCGCCTTTGGCGGTGTAGCGGTTGACGTCGAGCACGTTACCGACGTTGACGGCGTAGTTGTTCGCTGGGCCGCTGGAACCGAAGGTGCCCGCCTGATTCGGCAGCGGTACGTAGCTGACCAGCGTCTGGGCCTGCGGGCTGAGCCGGGCAGTGGGGATCACGTTGTTCGGAAACGGCGCGCCGCTTTGGGGATCAGTGATGGGAGCAAAGCCGGCAAAGTTGCCGGCGCGCATGGCAGCTGTGCCGACGCTCAGGACGCTGGAGCGCGCGGTGCGCTGGCGGAGGCCTTCGTAGGAGCTGAAGAAGAACGTTTTGTTCTTCACAACCGGGCCGCCGGCGGTGGCGCCGAACTCGTTGCGGTTGTAGGGAGGCTTGGGCAGGCCGGTGGCGAAGAATTCCTTCGCGGCGGCGACGCGGTTGCGGTTGAATTCAAACAGGGTGAAGTGGAGCTGGTTGGTGCCGCTCTTGGTGATGAGCGAGATGGCCGCCGAGCCTTCGTGTTCGGCCTTGGCGTTGTTGGTTTCGATCTTGAATTCCTGAATGGTGTCGACGGAGGGCGTCGTCGTCAGCGCGGTCTGGTAGGAGTACGACGCGCCGCCGTTGCCGGTGTCGTTGAAGGCAACGCCATCGATGGTGAAGAAGTTGCCGCCCCAGTGGAGCGAACCGCCGAGCTTGGGGTTCGACGCGCTGTCGGAGGTGTTGCCGGCGGTGATCTGGATCAGACGATCGAGCGTGCGGCCGTTCAGCGGCAGGGTGACGACGGTGTGCGCGTCGACGTTGCTGGCGACCGAGGAGCTTTCCGAGCTCACGACGGGCGCGGCGGCTTCGACGGAGATGGACTGTTGCAAGTCGCCCGGTTCCATGCGGATGTCGTTGCGGATGGTCTGGTTGGTGAGCAGCGTGATCTGCTTGATGTCGACCGAGCGGAAACCGGCGTGTTCAACCCGGATCTGATAGCTGGCCGGAGAAAGGTTGGGGGCAACGTAGTCGCCGCTGGCATTGGACGCGATTTCGATAATCGCTCCGGTACCGGTGTTGGTAACGCGGACCTTGGCGCCTGCTACTTCAGCGCCGGAAGAATCGCGGACCGTTCCCACCAGCGTGCCGCTGGTGCTTTGCGCAAATAAACCGCTGATCGACAGGGCGATCAATACAGCAATGCGAACCATCATGAAGGACGCCTCCTGAAAGTGTTGGTTAAGCCAAAGCTCCGAACGCGGAGCCTACTCCGTACTTCTAGGCGTGGATACAGGCACGCCAGCGAGATTAAAAAAGCATAGCAGAACTAAGGGACCAAAAGAGCCGCAATTCGATTCCAGTCCAGCTCCGCCCAGAAGCGGAGGTGGATTTGGCAGCCCTGGGGCGGGAGCGGGGAGCGGTATTGGGAACGGGCGAGGAGGCGGCCGTTATCGAGTTTGGCGCAGCGGCCGAAGGCGTTGACCCAGAGGAGTTGGGGGACGGAGCGGGGCTTGTCGAAATAGCTCAGGTTGTCGGTCACGAGCGGCTGGCATTGAGGATTGCCGGTATCGGGCAAGAACTCGCCCTGGGCGACGTAGCGGCCGTCTTTATCGGCGGCCGGGAGGTAGCAGGCTGGGATGGCGGCCTCGGCTGGGGTTAGGGCGGCGAGGCGGCAGGGGAGGCGGTTGAAGTCAAAGTAGACCGATTCGGTTTCGCCGGTGGAGAAGCGGGTGGGGGAGATGGGGCGGCTTTCCTTGACCCAGAAGGCGGGGAGGGCGGTGCCGGTGGGGGTGGCCTGGAACAGGGCGGAGAGGGCGTTGAGCGTGGGGTGGGAGGGGCAGGTGCGCCAGATGCCTTTGCGGTTCCAGACGTGGCGGATTTTGCCGTTGGGGGCGAGGACGATGCCTTCGGGGTTGGCGGCGTCGACGACGGGCTGGGCGAGGAGGGGGACGGCGGCCAGCAGGAGCCAGGCGGGGCGCATCCCCGTAGTGTAATGGAGGAATGCGGGTTCTATTGGTGGCGGTGTTGGCTGGATTGGCATTGGCGGGCCAGGTGACGAAGGTGGCCGGGAATTCAACCAAGGTGGCGCTGCGGGCCGATGGGAGCGTGGTGTATTGGGGGAAGCAGCCGGTGGCGGCGGCGCTGCCGGGGAAGGCGGTGGACGTGGCGGCGTTGGGGGAGACGCTGTTTGCGGTGTTGGCGGATGGGGCTGTTGTCACTTGGAAGACGGGCGGGGCGGAGAGTCTGGCGGGGGTTTGTCCGGCGAA
>CANIFK010000836.1 GCA_947466555.1 Acidobacteriota bacterium
CGCTCAGCCATCGAGGCATTTGTTGCAAGGACCAATGAACACCCGAAACCCTTCCACTGGCGAAAACGAGAGGTCAAGGGAAGTCAGCTTCGCAATACGATAGTCAACTTACGCAACTAGACACTAGTTGCTTCCGGCTGTCGGAGGCATCCGACTCAGGAAGTTCAATAGCCGCAAGAGCGGCCGTCAACTCCCGGCGCTGCGTAGCGTCCAGACTCCGAACGGCCTCAACGATAGATTGAACTTGCTCTGACATGGCCAACCGTCCTCGTCCCCATCATAACCGATCAAAATGAAGATGGCGCTGAAGGGCTTTGCCACGTGCGAGACGTGCCTCAAGCCCAATGTTGACAGTTACTTGCAGGCCGCCGAAAACTCCCAACCCCTCATCCTCTAGCGCAACCGCGCCAACGGCCAAATCCTCTGGCGCCTCCTCCATCGCCGGCGCCGAATGGGAGCTGTTGCAAGTAAACGACTTCGAAGAGCCCATCTATGCCACCCCAGCCATCACCGTGGGTCGCCTCTATGTCCGAACAGCCTCCGCCCTCTTCGCCATCGGCGCGCCGTGAGGGTGGTACCGTTGTAGGTATGAAGCTCACGATTGAACTGGATCGCGAGGTTGATGGACGTTGGATCGCAGAGGTCCCGGAACTAAACGTCCTGCTGTACGGCGATTCTGAACAAGACGCTATTCAGCGCGCTCAGTTGGCAGCGAAGGAAATACTGTTGGATCGCATAGCGCACGCGGAACTGCCCCCGGACTCCGCGAACGCTACGTTCGAAATCGCGGCGTGAGCTCCTGGCCCGCCACGAAAGCAAGGCGCGCGTTCGCCGCCCTAAAGCGGATCGGCTGGATCCACGACCGCACGGTTGGTTCCCACAAGATCATGACAAAGAAGGGGTGGCCGGATTACCCGTTCTCATTCCACGACTCCGAAGAACTCGGTCCCGCAATTCTAGCCAAAATCGCAAAGAAGACCGGCCTCCAACCTACGGATCTATAGTTCCCAAATCGCGCCACACACTATCGGAACTGAAATGAACGGTCTAGCTGCCACCCATTCTGTCTCTCAAACAATCCGTGCTGCCCGTATGCTGGTATTCACGATGGAGAACGAAACTGCAGCCGAAAAACGGAGACAACAAGACTTCTTTGATCTAGCAAGAAGGTACCGCGAAGAGCAGGATCCGGACCTTGCCAGTTGGCTCGGGGACCAATTGGGCAGGATGATTTTCGGCTCCTGACGCTCGGAATCGAACGCTGGGACAATCCAGGAGGCCCATTAAGGCCACTGACGGTCCAAAGTTTTGGGTCGTTTAAGCCCCGCCCCGCCCCAGGGTTGTATCCTGGTAGTTTCGGAGTAAAAGAATTTGTCTCGTATTGGTAACGCGTTCAGCAGCTTCTTCGGTATCTTGTTCGGCGGCGAGCTTCCGCCCGACGTCGCCAAAGCCTATGGCTTCATCAAGGCGTCGGAAGTCAAAAAGCCCGAAGCCCCCAAGCCCGCCCCCAAAGTCCCGGAGGTCAAACCCTCCGATGGCGCCCTGCAACTCCTAGGCATCCTCCAGCGCGACGCCCGCCTGGTCGATTTCCTCATGGAAGACATCGCCGCCTACTCCGACGACCAGGTCGGCGCCGCCGTCCGCACGCTCCACGAACAGTGCGGCGTCGCCCTCAAGCGCTGCGTCTCGCTCGCCCCCGTCATCGACGGCGTCGAAGGCACCTACACCAAGTCCGAAGCCGCCGGTTCCGACGCCAAACAGGGCCTGAAATTCATCGGCAACGTTCCCGCCGAAGGCCGCGCCCCCGGTGGCCTCCTCCGCCACAAAGGCTGGAAAGCCGCCAGTGTCGACCTCCCCAAGGTAAACGCCTCGGTCAACCTGAACATCATCGCCCCCGCCGAAATCGAAGTCGAGTAACCCGTGGCAAACGGCACCGTCATCGGTATCGATCTGGGTACCACGAACTGCGCCATCGCTACCTCCACCGGCGCCACCGTGGACGTGCTCCCCATCGCCCAACTCACCGGCCCCGGCGAGCTGCGCGAAGAGCGCCTCTTCCCCTCGTCCCTCTACATCCACGGCGCCAAAGAGTTCGCCGAAGGCACCACCGCCCTCCCCTGGGACGATGCGCCCAAATACATCACCGGCGAATGGGCCAAGCGCCGCGGTGTCGAAAACTCCAGCCGCCTCGTCCATTCCGCCAAAAGCTGGCTCTCCCACTCCGGTGTCGATCGCACCGCCCCCCTGCTCCCGCTCACCGCCCCCGAAGGCGTCACCAAAGTTTCCCCCCTCGAAGCCTCCACCGCCTACCTCACCCACCTCCGCCAATCCCTCGGCGAAATCGAAGACGCGCAAGTCCTCATCACCGTCCCCGCCTCCTTCGACGCCTCCGCCCGCGCTCTCACAGAGGACGCCGCCCGCCGCGCCGGCTTCGCCAATTTCGTCCTCCTCGAAGAACCCCAAGCCGCCTTCTACGCCTGGCTCGAACGCCATGAGGACTGGCGCGAACGCGTCCACTCGGGCGACAAGGTCCTCGTCATCGACATCGGCGGCGGCACCACCGATTTCACCCTCATCGCCGTCGGCGAAGCCAATGGCGAACTGACCCTCGAACGCGTCGCCGTCGGCGAACACATCCTCTTGGGCGGCGACAATATCGATCTGGCGTTAGCCCGAACAGTCGAACAGGAACTCGCCGCCAAAAACACCAAACTGGACGCCGCGCAGCTCCACATGTTGTGGCAACGCTGCCGTGCCGCCAAAGAAAAACTCCTGGCGCCAGGCGCCACCCAAACCGAAGAACCCGTCACCATCCTCGGCCGCGGCACCGGCTTGATCGCCGGCACCATCAAAGCCACCCTCCGCCGCGAGACCCTGGAGCAGGTGCTCCTCGAAGGCTTCCTCCCCCCCGTCGAAAAAACCGAACAACCCGCCAAATCCAAACGCGCCGCCCTCGCCGAAGTCGGCCTGCCCTACGCCTCCGACCCCCGCATCACCGCCCACCTCGCCCGCTTCGTCCAACAGGCCGGCGCCCCCACCCACGTGCTCTTCAACGGTGGCGTCCTCCACAGTGAAATCGTCC
>CANIFK010000837.1 GCA_947466555.1 Acidobacteriota bacterium
ATTTCTTTTGTAAATTGTGAGAATTAATTTGAAAAAAGAAATCGGGTGATTGCGGGACCGGTTCAAGGCTTGTATTCGAGAACCTGGCCATCGGTGAGAAGGCGGGCGCGAAGTTTGTCATAGGGCACATCCTGGACGGGGATTTTCGAATCGATCGCCATGACGGCGGCCGTGGCGGCGGATTGGCCGAGGATCATGAAAACGGGTTCCATACGGATGGAACCGTAGGCGATGTGGGAACTCGATAGGCAGACGGGGACGAGGAGATTGGCGGCCTGGCCCTTTTTCGGGACCAGGGAGCCGTAGGAGATTTGATAGGGGCCCTTGGTGCTGACGCCGATATCGCCTTCGTTCTGGACGTAGCCTTCGGGGGTGATGTAGCGCTGGATGTTGTGGGAGTCGATGCTGTAGGAACCCATGCCGACGGACTCGGGGGTGGGGCGCTTCTTGGTCAGCTCATTTTCGGTCATGACGTAGCGGCCAACCATGCGGCGGGCTTCGCGGATGTACATCTGGTGGGGCCAGTTGCCGGTGGACTTAAACTCGTCTTTGGCGAGGCCCCATTTGGCGAATTCGGTGCGAACGTCGGCGGGGACTTTGGGGTCGTTAGCGATGAAATAGAGCCAGCCTTGCTGGTAATTGACGTGTTCCTGGAAGATTTCCTTGCGGCGGGCGTAGGAGGCTTCGGGGTAGTCCCAGTTGCGGCCGATGTTGTCGGTAGAGAAGGGGCCGTGGTTGTTGGTGTCGGTCTTGGCGTTGGGGATCATGTCGAACTTCTGGAAAGTCTCGCGCCAGCCGGCGTCGAAGATGCGGGTGAGGAGTTCGTACTCTTTGGGGTTGTAGTTGGCGGGCTTGAGGAACGGAACGCGGTTGGCCTCGACCTGGGTGAGGCACATGCGGAAGCAGTAGGCCTGGACCTTCTTGTCGCCTTCGCCTTTGACGCCGGGCGGTTCGGTGCTGATGCGGGGGAGGACGCCGCTTTTGGGGTCGCCGGGGATGACGTAGGGGGAGATGGGCGTTTTGACGGCGCCGAAGTGGTGGCGGTGGTGAAGGACACCGGTTTGGACGCCGTTCCACTCTTCATTGTAGGTTTTGGTGGATTCGCGGCCGACGTGGTAATCGACTTTGGCGGCGGCCATGAGGTCGCCCTCATAGGTGGCGTCCATGAAGATGGCGGCGGTATACGTTTTGCCGTCGAGCGTGGTGATGGAGGCGATGCGGTCCCCGTTTAGCTTGACGCCGGATTCGCGGTTGAGCCAGGCGTTGCGGACGATGGGAATTTTGAGTTCCTTCAACCAATCTTCGTAGACCTTTTCGGCCACGTGGGGTTCGAAGATCCACTGGGTGCGGCCGGTGGTATCGATGGCGGGAGTTCCCTGCCCCTTATTGCCGAAGGCTTCGCGCTTTTCCCAGCGCCAGGCGGCGGCGTTATCGTAGTGTTTCCAGACGCGGTGGTAGAACTCGCGGGAGAGTCCGCCGATGACGGCTTTGTTACCGGAATCGGTCCAGCCGAGGCCGCCGGCGGTGAGGCCGCCCAAGTGGGCTTCGGGACAGACAAGGAGGACGGATTTGCCCATGCGTTTGACCTGGACGGCGGCGGTCATGGCACCGGAGGTACAGCCGTAGATGAGGACGTCGGCATGGCGGGGGGCGGCCGGGAGGAGCAGGGCCGCCAGGAGGAAGAGCGGTAGGCGTTGGAACATGCGGTTCCAAGTTTATCGCGCGCGGGATTTCTTCAGGATGTGGAGTCCGAAGAAGACACCGATGGCTGCGAGAATGCGGAGGACCCAGTGGGTGGCGGTGGCGGTTTTGCGGGCGTCGTCGACGGCGTTTCCGGAGGTGCCGGCGTTCGCGGCGACGGGGATGATGGTGCCGTTTTTCAACTGGCCGGCGAGGGTGTACGGGGCGAATGGGATTTGCTCGAAGCGGAGGCGGAAGGCGGGTGGGAACTCTGAATCGGGCTCCTGGGGCTGCGTGGATTCGACGAGGAAGGCGTCATTGTCGATCGTGACGCGGTGGTTGGGTGCGGCTTTGGCGATTTGATCGGCGAGGGCTTGGGTAGGAGGGACGGGTTCGAAGTGGGAGATGGAGGCGAGGGTGGGACTGTCGACGGTGTTCGGACCGAGCGTGAGGCGTTCGGCGTGGGAGATGGTTCTGCGGCTTTGGCCCCAGGTGGACACTTTGCGGGGTGCGCCGGCACCGCGGGCGTATTGCATGCCGGTGCGGGACTCTTCGGTGCGGCGAAGGATGGCGGCGGTGGGGACGGGGCCGAAGAGGGGATCGGTGGCGGGGGCGGCGGCTTGGAGGGGGCCGGAGAAGGTATCGGAGGGTTTGTCGAGCTGATAGGACCGGTAGGCGTAGAAGCCTTCGTTCCAGACGCCGAGGATGAGGGCGATGGCGAGAATGAGGAGTGGAAAGCCTTTTGGACGATGGGCCATGTTTCTATTAACTCGCAACTGTGGTGCGCGGCGGCTCATGTACTGTAGAAGGAAGATGACACGGAATCTTGTATTGGCTTTACTGGCTGTGGCTGGGGTGTACGGGCAGACACCGGTGGTGAGTCCGGGCGGGGTGGTGAATCACTTCAGTTATGCGTTGCCGGGAATGCCGAACGCGGGGATTGCGCAGGGTTCCATTTTTGATATTTATGGGACTAATATCGGGCCGGGAACATTGGTCCAGGCGGCCGGGTTTCCGTTGCCGGCGCAGCTGGGTGGGACCTCTGTGCAGGTGGCGGTAAGCGGGACGACGGTGGATGTGTTACTGTTCTTTGTTTCGCCGGGGCAGATCGCGGGGTTGCTGCCGTCAAGGACACCGGTGGGCACCGGAACGCTGACGGTGACGGTGAACGGTTCACGCAGCGCAGCGGCGCCGATCACGGTTTCTTCGCGGAGTATTGGGATTCTGTCCTTGGCGCAGAACGGGCAAGGGCCGGCGGTGATGCAGGTGGGGAACGCTGCGGGGCAGGTGCTACTGAATTCGGTAACGAACAGCGCGCAGGCCGGGCAAGTGGGGGTGTTCTACGGGACGGGTTTGGGCGCGGTGCCGTTCGATGAAAGCCGTGGGGCCCCGGTGTTGAA
>CANIFK010000838.1 GCA_947466555.1 Acidobacteriota bacterium
CAACTCCCCGGACTTCTGGCTCAACATCCAGCGCCGCACCGATCTCTGGAATGCCCTCCACTCCCCAACGGAGCGCCAACGAATCGACCGCGCCAAACCCCTTATCGACGCCGCCTGATCAACCCCGTAAATCCCGCTCCGGAACCCGAAATACACCCTTCACGCACTCCCCATTCCGCACCGCAATCTGAATATGCGTCTTCTCCCGGATCCCCGATCCCGGATACGCCGCCGCCCCCTCCACAAACACCCCCCGAACCGTATCGATCGGCGGGTCTCCGGCATCCGCCAGAATCGTATGCAACCGCTTGATTACCGCACAGTCAAGATTGCGGCGGAGGTGATCGGAGCTGTTGGTCGGAAGCGTGCCTCCAACCCGCCGTGTACCTTCAAAGAGGCTCTCGTAGGCAATCCGGACCTGCTCCACTCCCGCCAACGTTGTCAGGTCCAGACAGGAGCCGAGGTCCAGCACCGCCCCCACAACAAAAGGGTCCCGAATCGTGGACGCCACACGAAGCTGTGACTCCTTCGCAAAGGCAATGGCCCGCCTGGGATTCGCTTCCCAAAAATAAATGCCCGGCCCCAGCCAATCATAGTCATTCTGGCTCGCTCGAAATGGCTTCCCCGCCAGCAGTTCTTCCCCCACCTTGCGGTCGCATCCGTGGTAGCCCAGAACAAAGCTAAACGCTAACCTGTGCATTCGGCCGCTTACCGGTACTGCTTCGTTAGCTTTCCGCCGCGCGTGTAGATCCCCTCTTTCACCAGGGTCTCCAACGCAATCTCCCGGGTCGCCGTAGTGCGCAGGTTGAAGGCCGCAGCCGCCCGCCGGAACCGCTCCACCGGATCCTCCACCGCCTCTTTCTTCGTCCGCACCACGCGCGGCGTCTTCGCCTTCATACTCCCACTCTACCACCCCAAAAACAGGTACCCTGAATACGCATGATGTGGCTTCTCCTCTTCGCCCTCAAGGTCCCTCTCGGCCTCGATACCCACATCCCCACGCCCCCCGATAACCCCCTCCGCGACGACACCATCCGCCTCGGCCGCAAGCTCTTCTTCGACAAACGCCTCTCCCGCGACAACTCCCTCTCCTGCGCCACCTGCCACGATCCCAACCGCGCCTTCACCGACCAAAACCCCCAAGCCATCGGCGTCAACCACCAAACCGGCACCCGCCGCTCCCCGCGTATTCTCAACCGCGCCTGGGGCACCAAATTCTTCTGGGACGGCCGCTCGCCGTCTCTCGAAGATCAGGTCCTCCAACCCATCGCAAACCCAATAGAAATGGCCCTCCCGCTCAACGAAGCCCTCGAAAAGCTCAACCAAATCGATGACTACAAACCCATCGACGCTCCCAAACTCGCCAAAGCCCTCGCCTCCTACGTTCGCACCATCCTCGCCGGCAACTCCCCCTACGATCAATACCTCGCCGGCAACCAATCCGCGCTCACCCCCCAACAACAAAAAGGCCTCCAACTCTTCCGCGGCAAAGCCAACTGCATCTCCTGCCACCTCGGTCCCAACTTGACCGACGAAGAACTCCACCAAACCGGCGTCCACCCTAAACCCCAGGAAAAAGGCATCAAAACCCCCAGCCTCCGCCAAATCGCCCAAGCCGCCCCCTACTTCCACGACGGCAGCGCAAAGGACCTAAACGAAGTCATCAACCACTACAACAAAGGCGAAGCCGAAGACCCCGAAATCCGCCCCCTGCATCTCACCGAACCAGAAAAACAATCCCTGATAGAATTCCTGAAATCCCTCACCGGCGAAATTCGCGAAGGCCTCCAGCCATGAAGTCCCTACTGCTAATCTTCCAACTCTTCCAACCCGCCGACCTCGCCAAATTTCACGACCAACGCATCGCCCAACTCACCCCTAATACCCCGCAAGCCAAAGAAGCCCACAAAGACCTCGGCCTCTTCTGGCTCCGCAACAACAACCCCGCCGAAGCCGAATTCCACCTCCGCCAAGCCCTCCCCGATCCCGAACTCACCCCCTTCCTCGCTGAAGCCGTCGCCGCCCAGGGCCGCCCCGCCCAAGCCGAGTCCATCTTCAACGAGTGCCGCCAAAAGCCCCGCTGCCTCTCCCGCCTCAGCCAATTCGCTCAAGCCCGCGGCGACGAAGAAACCGCCACTAAACTCCTCCGCGAACTCCTCGATCTCGAACCCACCGGCGTCCACCGCAACGACTACGCCCAGGCCCTCCACAACGCCGGCAAAATCAAGGAAGCCGAAGCCCTCTACCGCGCCGCCATCCGCGAACAAAAAGCAGGCCACCCCGAAACCGCCATCACCCAAAACAACCTCGCCACCCTCCTCACCGCCACCGAACGCTACGTCGAAGCCGAACCCCTCCAACGCCAGGCGCTATCAACCATGCGCAAAACCCTCGGCCCCCGCCACGTCCGCACCGCCCTCGCCGCCAGCAATCTCGCCGACATCGTAAGAGCCCGCGGCCGCGAACCCGAAGCCCGCGCCCTCTACCAACAAGCCCTGACCGTCTTTGAAGAACTCCTCCCGCCCAACCACCCCTGGACCCAGGAAGCCCGCCAAGCCCTGCAAAAACGCTAACTACTTCGTCAACCCCTCATACAATCCCGGCCGCCGATACTGCAGCATCGAATGCTTCCGCTTCGCATTCACCTCCATCCGCCCCATCACAATCTGATCCCCCTCGCCCTTACTCTCCGCAATCACCTTCCCCGCCGAATCAATCAGCAACGCCCGGTTCGGATGCACAAACGCCAGGTTCACCCCGTTCTCATACGCCCGCACCCGCATCATCAAATCGTTCATCTCCCCATACCCGCCCCACGCCGGCACAAAAATCGTATCGGCCCCCTGCAAAGCCAACAGCCGCGCCGTCTCCGGCACCTGCCGGTCAAAACAAATCAGCGTCCCCCACTGCCCGAACTCCGTCTTCGTCACCGGAAACGAACTCCCCTTGGTATTAAACGGCTCATCGTTCATCGTGTGGCTCTTCGAATACCGCGAAGCCACCGCCCCGCCTGGCGAAAACATCACCGCCGTATTGAAAACCTTCCCATCCCGCTTCTCGGCGAACCCCAGCATCAG
>CANIFK010000839.1 GCA_947466555.1 Acidobacteriota bacterium
ACGGCCGAAGGGTTGTTGCCGAGCCGTTCGAGATCACCCGGAGGGTGAACCTCCAAGGAATCGATTTCGTCTTCCATCCCTCTCAGTTTCAACATCTTCCAAAGTTTTGCAAGCCGGCAAGGCTACTCAACTGCCGGATTTAGGTTTATGAGTTCACGCGGCGGGTGGTGAAGTACTACGAGGAGATGGACAAGGGCAATCCGGCGCGGCCGAATGTGAAGCTGTGCCGCGACGGGTATTGGTACGAGGCCAACGCGGCGGAGAAGATTTTCCACCAGATGATTGACGAGCAGGGCGGGCGGATTACGCTGATGCTGGGGAAAGAGTTGAAGCGGGCGCGGGTGCGCGGCGGGCGGTTGGTGGAGATAGAGGCGGGGGGCGTAACGCTCCGTGGGGCGGCGTTTGTGGATGCGACTTACGAGGGCGATCTGGCGGCAATGGCGGGCGTGCCGTTCCGGACGGGGCGCGAAGGGCGGGCGGAGTACAACGAGCCGCACGCGGGGAAGATTTACATGAAGTTCCGGGGGACCGAGTTACTGCCGGGGTCGACGGGCGAGGCGGATAACGCGACGCAGGGGTATTGTTTCCGGTTCCATGTGACGAACGTCCCTGCGTACCGGGTGCCGATTGAAAAGCCGGCGAATTACAACCGGGCGGACTATGTGGCGACGCTGGAAGATATTCGGGCGAGGCGGGCGACTAAGTTCCGCGACGTTATCCAGGTATATGCGATGCCGAACGGACGGTTTGAATTGAACAGCGACCACGTGCATCCGAACACAGGGGCGCCGAGCGAATCGCTGGACCTGACCGAGGACATTTGGGAGTGGCCGACGGCGACGCCGGCGCGGCGGAAGCAGCTGTATGAGCGGGTGCGGACGCATAACGTGGGTCTGATCTGGCTGTTGCAGAACGACCCCGAAGTGCCGGAGAAGATACGGGAAGACGCGCGGCAATGGGGCTGGCACAAGGAAGAGTGGGTGGCCAATGGGCATGTGCCGCGGCAGGTGTATGTGCGCCAGGGGCGGCGGATTCTTGGCGAGTATGTTTTGACGGAGCGGGACGGGGACGTTGATGCGGCGATGGGGCGCACGAAGGTGCAGCCGACGTCGATCGCGGTGATTGAGTGGGAGTTTGACCCGCATGGCCACCATAAGTACGACCCGAAACATCCGGGCGTACGGGAGGGATATTTCTACGTATCGCACGAGCCGTTTCAGGTGCCGTATGGAGTTTTGGTCCCGAAGAAGATTGATGGGTTGCTGGTGCCGGTGGCGTGTTCGTGCAGCCATGTGGCGTATAACGCGTTGCGGATGGAACCGGTATTCATGGCGCTGGGGGAGGCGTGCGGGATTGCGGCGCATGTGGCGCAGCAGCGCGGCGTTCCGTTGCGGAAGGTGGCGGTGCGGGAGTTGCAGGCGCTATTGGTTGAGCGGCGCGGAGTGATTACGTTTGACGAGGACCTGCCGTTTGGCGATCCGGCTTTCGCGGCGTTCCAATATCTGGGCGCGCGGGGGCTGGGGAAGGGGTATAAGACTCTGCGCGGGGCTCCGGTGACGCGGGCGGACGGGGCGGAGCGCTTGGGGCGGATTCTGAAGTTTGAGGGGAAACCGTTCACGGCGCCGGACGGGGACGGGACGGCGGGGTTGCGTGGGAGTGAGTTGGCCACATGGCTGGGCGGGGCTGGATACACGGCTACGGGCGGGGAGAGCGAATTGGACCTGACGGGGTTTGCAACGGCGGTGTACGCGGCGTTGCGGCCGGCGGTGTAGCTACTTGGCGCGCATGCGATTGTTCTTCGGGTTGTGCTCCAGTTCGCACAGCCCGAGGGCTTCCATGAGCGGCGGGAGGTAGACACCGAAGCGGCCGCGGAAGCCTTTCTTGAGACCGTACCAGCCGCCGATGGGGTTTTCCGGCGACCGGCCCCAGGCTTCGACGGTGCCCTCCTTGGCGGGTTTCTGTTCGTCGGCGCCGCCGAGTTCGACCCAATCACCGGCGGCCTTGAGCATGGCGTGGAGGTCATCAACGCAGCGGGCATCGTAGTGGAGCACGGTGGAGCCAACGGTGCAGACCAGAATAGCAACGCCGTCCTTTTCGGCGGTGTGCATGGTGTACTCCGACGAGCCGGGCGGCGTTTTCAGTTGCCAGGGATTTTCTTTGGGACGATTGAGCAGGGCCACGGGGCCCTATTGTACTCAGGTCCGGGAGGGGTTTAGTACTCGATCATGCGGGAGAGCGTTTTGGCGTGCTCCACCCAGCGAGTAACCGAGGAGGCCTGGGGGACATGGCGGACGAGGTCCTGTTCCTGATTGAGAGCGGCGAGGCGCTTGGCCAACGTTTCCGGATTGCGCTTGGCGAGTTCGGGAACGGTGTCGACGCCGGCGGCTTCGAGGAGTTCGCCAAATTCGGAACCAACGCCGTGGACGCGGTAGAGGTCCACCATGTTGGCGAATTTCAGGACCTGGGTTTCAGGAATGCCGGAGGCCTCGGCGAGCGCCTTGCGCTGCGCGGGGGTCTTGGCGCTGGCGAGCAGCGTATCGGTATCGGCGATGCCGGCTTCACGGAACTTCGCTCCGAGCACGGGGCCGATGCCTTCTACGTCTTCAATTTTGTGGTTGGGCATGTGTAAGAATGCCCGTCGCTCGTAGAGGACGGGCATTCTTAGTGTAAACGGTATTAGTATTCGAGCATGCGAGGAAGAGTTTTGGCCTCTTCGACCCAGCGAGTGACTTCCGATTCGGAGGGCACGCGGCGGGTGAGGTTTTTCTCTTCGTTGACGGCGGCCAGCTTCTTCGCCAGGTTTTCGGCGTTGCGCTGGGCGAGTTCGGGAACGGTGTCGACGCCGGCCGCTTCGAGCAGTTCGGCGTATTCGGAGCCGACGCCTTTGATGCGGTAGAGGTCGACCATGTTGGCGAACTTGAGGATTTGCTTTTCCGAGAGGCCGGACGCTTCGGCGAGAGCCTTGCGTTGGGCCGGTGTTTTGGCGCCGTTCAACAACGCATCGGTATCGGCAACGCCGGCGGAGCGGAGCTTTTCTCCGATGACCGGACCGATGCCTTC
>CANIFK010000840.1 GCA_947466555.1 Acidobacteriota bacterium
CCCGAAACGCGCGCCCCGGAGCCGCGCCCAAACGCCGACGCCTGCACCGCGAACTTCGGATACCAGCCCTTATCCACGGCCTTCATCCGCGCGATGATCTCTTCAATCGAACGCTGCTGCTCCACCAACTGCGGATGCGCCGCCGTGACGCCAACCGCGCCTACATCGCCACCACCCTCCGCCTTCAAAAACGGAGCCCCGTCCAACGCCTTCACCGTCGCGCCCACATACTGTTCCAACAGCGCCTTCGATTGCGCCACCGATTGCTCCGCCCGCACCACCTGCGTCTCTACCTGAAACGTATCGGCCTGAATCCGCGCCAGATCGGCGCCCGGCCGCAACTCGGCCTTGGTCAACGCCTCAATCACTTTCTCAAATTCCCTGTTCCGCGTGATCCCAGCCTTCGCCGCGTTCACCGCCTGCTCCGCCGCCAGCGCCGTCAAATAGGCGTCCGCCGTAGCCGCCGCCACATCCAGCTTCGTCCGCGACGCCGTGGCCTCCGCCCGTGCTTTCGCCGACACACTGATATCCACATCCGCCTGCCGCCGTCCAAAGTCAAACGGCTCCCACGTCACCAACACGCCCAGCGCCGCGCCAAACACATTCCGCGTCTGGTCCCCGTCAATCTGCGGCCCGCTGATTGGCGAAATCACCGAGTTCGGAAACAGCAACCCAAAGACGTTGTTCGTAGTCGCCCGGTTCACCTGCGCAATCGCATCCACACGCGGCAAAAACGCCGTGCGCGCCAGCTCAACGGAAGCGCTGGCCTCTGCGATCTGTTCCCGCGAAACGCGTATCGACGGATACCGCTCGGAAGCCTGGCGCACGGCGTCTTTCAAAGAGAGCGGCGCGTCTTGCGCGAAGCTGGACAGGGCAACGGCGGCGATAGCGAAAAATTTCATTCCGATTGATTTTTAGGGGCTTCTCGACAGATGCCGCGCTTGGAGTTTCTGACAAACCGAACCAGGTGTTCCGTCAGCGGACCGGGCAGTTCTGTCTCGATCCGGCGCAACGCCTCCTGCAATGGTAACCCGTTCCGATACATCAGCCGGTAGGCTTTCTTCAATTGCTGAATCTCCGGCGCCGCGATCCCCGCTCGCCGCAGCCCGATCAGGTTCAGCCCGCACGGTTCGATCTTAAAACCGGCATACGTAAAGAACGGCGGCGCGTCCAAACTCACCCGCGTATTCCCGCTGATAATCGCCAGCCGCCCCACTTTCCCGAACTGGTGAATCAGCGCCCCGCCCGAAAGAAACGCCTGATCCTCCACCTCGGCATACCCCGCCACCAGCGCGCAGCTGGCAATGATCGTGGCATTCCCAATCACAGCGTTATGCGCAATATGCCCCGACGTCATGATGAAGTTGTCATCCCCAATCACCGTCGACGTCTCCGGCTTCGACCCCCGCGAAATCGTGTAATGCTCGCGGATCTTGTTCCGGTTGCCAATCTTCAAATAGCTCCGCTGCCCGGCAAATCCCTTGTCCAACGGATCGGTGCCCAGCACGGTCTGCGCCGAAATCTCGTTATCGTCCCCAAGCGTCGTCCAGCGCTTCAAAAACACGTACGGCTCCAACACATTGTTGGCGCCAACCGTGACGTCTTCTTCAATAATGCAGAACTCGCCCACCACGGTCTGCGGGCCGACGTGGGCGTTCGGATGTACCCTCGCCGTGGAGGCGATGCGGGCGGAAGGATCGATGGCCATCTGTTCCTTCGTATCATACAAGTCATGCGTGTTTCCGATCTCGCGAAACGTCTCCAGGCCCCCTTCGAAGGCAACGGCGATCTCGAACTGACAAAAGCTCTACCCGTCGAAGAAGCCGGCCCCGCCGATCTCTCCTTCGCCACCGGCCGCAAGGGCGTAGCCCTCGCCGCCCAGTCCCCCGCCGGCTGCCTGATCGTCGATGACGCCTTCCCCGCCGGCCGCACCTTAATCCGCGTCAAAGATCCGCGCACCGCCTTCGCCATGGCATTGATGATGCTCTACCCCGCGAAGAAGTTCGCCCCCGGCATCCATCCCACCGCGGTAGTCGCGGAAACCGCCACCATCCCCGCCACCGCCCACATCGGCCCCCACGCCGTCATCGGCGAACGCGCCACCATCGGCGAAGGCACGGTCATCGGCGCCGGCTGCGCCATCGGTGACGACGCCTCCATCGGCCCCAACAGCCTCCTCCACCCCCGCGTAACAATCTACGACCGCGTAACCATCGGCGCCCGCGCCATCCTCCACTCCGGCGTCGTCCTTGGCGCCGATGGCTTCGGCTTCGTCAAGGTCGCCGGCACCTATCAGAAGTTCCCCCAAGTGGGCACCGTCGAACTCGGTGACGACTGCGAAATCGGCGCCAACTCTACCGTCGACCGCGCCGCCCTCGGCGTCACCAAACTCGGCAACGGCGTCAAGCTCGACAACATGGTCCACATCGGCCACAACTGCCAGATCCACGACCACGTCGTAATCGCCGCCCAAACCGGCATGAGCGGCGGCTGCATCATCGAAGCCAACGCCATCATCGGCGGCCAGGTCGGCATGGGCGATAAAGTCCGCGTCGAATCCGGCGCCGTCCTTGGCTCAGGCTCCGGCGTGCTGACGTCGAAGATCGTCCGCGGCGGCGAAACCTACTGGGGCACCCCAGCCCGCCCGCTGAAGGAATACCTCAAACAACTCGCCCACATGGCCAACCTCCCCGAACTCGCCGCCCGCGTCAAGGAGCTCGAAAAGCGCGCCGAAGACCCGTCGATCTAAACCGCCGGAACCGGCAGATCCAACCGTAAAAACAATCGCCCCTGCTCACTCTTCTCCGCCGAAAAATGCCCGTGATTGTTCTCCGCAATCCGCCGGCACGTCAATAGCTGATTCCCTTCCAACGGATGGAACAACGCCGAAGGCACCACATGCGGCGCATGCGCGCTGCATTCGATGTGCAGGGTATTCTCCACCATCCGCGCCGCAACCGTCACCGTCCGCGGCTCCGCCACACTCCGCCGCATAAAATGCAGCACGCTGCGGAACAAATGCCGCGCCTGCTCCAGGTCCACCCACATCGGCGGCAA
>CANIFK010000841.1 GCA_947466555.1 Acidobacteriota bacterium
CTCCCCGGCCAAAATCATGCGAATCGTCTCCGGATTGCCAATAAGCCCTTTGTTGATCTGCATATCCATCTTCCCGGGAAACAGCTTATGAATCGCAGCGGCCAACTCTAAACCCAACCGGGTACTCCCGAGCGCCTCCCGGTCGGTAATCACAAACCGTACGCCCGAAATCGTTTGTCCCTTGAAGATGGACTCCTTTGGCGTAAATCGGGTCGGATAGGTGCGCACCCCCGGAATCCGCCGGCCGTTCAAGTACGCCGCCAGTTTCGTCCCGTCTATCCACGCCGCGCCCACCTGCTCAAACGGAGCGTCCGTTCCCCGTCCCACCGAGTAGTTCTTCGCCGCTTCCAGCATTCCGACACCGGGATACAACAGCGCGGCGTTTAGCGACCGCATGTTCGGTGAAAGGTCCACCCATCCCAATCCCGTCGAGTCAAACCAATCCCCGCGTTGCCATCCCTTCATCGCCACCACGTCCAAACGCGACTTCATTCCAAACTCCGCATGGAACAGCCGCGCCATCTCTCCCGCCGTCATTCCATGGCGCAGCGCAATCGTGTGAATCCCAACGAAGGTCTCGCTGCCTTTTGTCAGCACCGGACCTTCCACTTTCACGCCATTCACCGGATTCGGCCGGTCCAGCACCATGAACGGAATCCCCCGTTTGTCCAATTCCTCCATCGTGTTTCGCATCGTGCTCAGGTACGTATAAATACGTGCACCCACGTCCTGAATATCGAAAACCACGACATCAATTCCGGCCAGCATCGCCGCACTCGGCCGCCGGTTGGCGTCCTTATACAGGCTCCAAATCTTCACTTTGGTCGCCGGGTCTACTGTGTCGCCAATCCCGTCGTGGTCCTCTTTTCCGAAAATTCCATGTTCCGGCGAATAAATAGCGCCCAATTTCACCCCAGCCGCCACCATCACGTCGATATTCCGCTTCCCGTCACGCGTCAGGCCCGTGTGATTCGTCACCAGCCCCACCCGTTTGCCCTGCAGCCGCGCGAACTTCTCGGAAACCAACACATCCAGACCGGTTTCCACATGGCCGACCCGACCAACGGCCCGGCGCACGCCGCCCATCGACTCGTTATAGCCGTTTAATATCGCGCCCGGCGCATCCACGCCTAGCGCTCCGGCCGCAATCGTCGCCACCTTGGCCCGCAGCGCCGTCACCGGCGGACGCCGATGCGGATGAACGCTATTGGTCAGCAGCACAACATAGCCACCCGTGCCCGGGTCCACCCACAGCGAAGTCCCCGTAAAGCCCGTATGCCCAAACGAACCAATCGGGAACAATTCGCCGCGATTGGCTGAAAACTGGGAATCGACATCAAATCCCAACCCCCGCAGTACCGGTTGGTCCGCCGGCGTCTGCGGTTGAGTAAACTTCTCCACCGTCAGCGGGCTGAAGAACCGCTTGCCGTCTAACTCGCCTTTTCCCAACAACATCCGCGCAAACCGGGCCAGATCGGCCGCCGTCGTGAACAACCCCGCATGGCCAGCCACGCCGTTCATGAAGCGAGCTGTCGGGTCATGAACCACCCCGCGCAGCGGCGCCGCCATCTTCGGGTACAACTCGGTCGGCGCAATCCGCGTGCGCAACTCCGCCGGGGGATTGAACTGGGATTCGGTCATCCCCATCGGCAGGAAAATCTCTTCGCGCGCGAACTCGCTCAACGGCTTTCCCGAAATACGCCGGACCATCTCGCCCAACAGGACGAAGTTGATGTCGGAGTAAATGAACCGTTCGCCGGGCGCCGCCACCGGCTTGTCGATCAGTGCTCGCTGCACGCCGGTCTGATATCCGCTCCACTCCGGAACCAGGTCCACATCCGGACGCATCCCCGAAAAATGGGTCAGCAACATGCGGACCGTAATGTCGCTCTTGCCGTGCTGAAACTCCGGCAGGTACACGGTCACCTTGTCGCCCAAACGCACCTTGCCCTGTTCCACCAGCCGCATCATCGACGCCGTTGTCGCCACCACCTTCGTCAGCGAAGCCGCGTCGAAGATCGTGTCCATCGTCATCGGCTCTTTGGCCGGTGTCAGGCTCCGGTTCCCGTAGGCCTTCCGGTGCAGGATCTTGTCGTTCTGCCCGATCCAGGCCACCGCCCCCGGCATCTGGTCCGCCGCCAGCGCCTCTTCAATCACCCGATCAATGGCGTCCGAGCCGCCAAACCGCTCCTGGGCCGGCAATAGTACGCCAGCCGCCACCAAAAACAACGCTAATCCACGCATTTATTGAAGCCTTTTTGCCAATTCTTCCAGTTTTTCGGCCAGCAAAATGTCCTTTGCTGTGATCCCGCCGGCGTCGTGGGTCGTCAAATCCACCACGACCCGGTTCCACACGTTGGACCATTCCGGATGATGATTCATCGCCTCGATCGCGATCGCCGCGGTAGCCATGAACCCAAACGCATGTACAAAATCCGGGAACTGGTACTCCCGGTGCAATTTCTCGTCGCGTACAACCCAGCCGGGCAGGGAATCGACGGCCGCCGCCAACGCAGTATCAGTAAGTTTGGCCATTTATCTCCATCGTACGCGTATTCCGCGGGTCGCAGAGCTCACCGGATTTCACGGAAAGAAAAAATTTCCATTTTGTGATGACAACTTCCGCCGGGCGAATCCGCATTGAGGAAAGATGGTGTATCCGGGCGAGGGGAAGTCGAGGGCAGAGACGATAGACCCCGGGCCGATTACCGTACTTCTCCGCCGTTGGCGCACAGGGGATTCCGCTGCCGCCGAAGAGCTCACCGCGATCATTTACCCCGAACTGTGCCAGTTGGCCCGCGCTCGCCTCGCGGTCAGACGTGATGGAGGCCTCTCTCCCACCGAACTGGTCCACGAAGCCTTTCTGCGTCTTGCCCAACAGCGGCAACCCGAATGGGCCAATCGGTCCCACTTCTTCTACATTTGCGCTCGGCTCATGCGGCAGATTCTGGTCGATCTCTCCCGCGAACGTCTAACCATCAAGCGGGGCGAAGGGCGCCGCGATCTCGATCTCGACAGCCTCGAATTCGTCCTGCCCCAAAGGGGCCTATCCATCC
>CANIFK010000842.1 GCA_947466555.1 Acidobacteriota bacterium
CCCGAGGTTTGCTGTGATGGGGATGTTTTTGGCGGGTGTTGATTGGGGTTGTGCGGGCTGGGATGGCGTTGGGGGACACCCGGCCTGCGGCCTGCGGGTGTCCCCGAGGTTTGCTGTGTTGGGGATGTTTTTGGCAGGTTTTGATTGGGGTTGTGCGGGCTGGGATGGCGTTGGGGGACACCCGGCCTGCGGCCCGCGGGTGTCCCCAAGGGTTGCTGCGTTGGGGATGGGATTGGCGTGATACTGCTAGTCGGCCACGCCGTCTTCGTGGGGGTGGAAGTGTTCGAGAATTGCGGCCTTCTCCGGCTTCTTGTAGCGCTCCACTTTGGTGCCGATGGGGCCTTTGGAGGTGCGCTCCAGTAGGGTGGAGATTTCGGAGCGGGACATCTTGGTGAAGGTCTTGCAGGCGAGGACGTTTTCTTCGAGTTGGGCGACGGTTTCGACGCCGCTGACGAGCGTGTCGATATCGTGCGACCAGGAGTAGCGGAGGCATTCCTGGATCGTCGCCACCTTCTCCTTCGTGATGCCGCCGATGGCGTTGGACTTCATCGCCAGCAGGCCTAGGCCTTTCTTGCGGACGGCGGGAAGGACGGATTTGATGAAGCTGAGGTAGTGGGGATCGATCAGGTTGACCGGGTGCTGGACGGTCTCCCAGCCGTCGTAGCCTTTGAGCAGCGCCTGGTGGACTTCGGGGTCGTGGTGGCCGGTGAAGCCGATGTGGCGGACCATGCCCTTTTTCTTGGCTTCGACGAAGGCTTCGAGGGAGCCGCCGGGGGCGAAGATCTTCTCGACTTCGTCCATGCGGGCGACTTCGTGGCAGGCCCAGAGGTCGAGATAGTCGGTGTTCATGCGCTTGAGCGTGAGTTCCAACTGGGCCATGGCGGATTTCTTGTCGCGCAGTTGGGCCTTGGACATGAGGAGGATGTTTTTGCGGGTCGACTTATCGATGGCCTTGCCGTACGTTACATCGCTTTCGCCGTCGTGATACTTGGCGGCGGAATCGAACATGACCACGCCGAGTTCGATGGCGCGGCGGATGATTTTGATCCCTTCTTCTTCGCCGCGGACTCGTAAGTGATAGCCGCCCAAAGTGAAGCGGGAGACTTTTAACCCGCTTTTGCCGAGCGTGCCCATGGGCATGGGCGCGGCGGCGAGCGTTTCCATTGTCACGCCGAGCGCCGCGGAGGTTGCCTGCAGAAATTGACGCCGTTCCATAGTTACTCCACCACCTTTGCTGATGTGATGGTATCCAGGCGCGGGAATTCGCGGTCCAGGTAGTTGTAGCCCTTGGTCTGGATCTGTTTGGGGTCCGGGCCGTTGCCGCGCGGGGGCATATCGCCATAAACGAATGCCAGTTGATCCATCACATCCAAACCTTCTATCACTTTTCCGAGCGGAGCGAAACCGTCTTTATCCAGGGACGAGTTGTCGGTCATGTTGAAGAAGAGTTGGGTGGTGCGGGTGTTTGGGCCACGGGCGGCGAAGGTGAGAGTGCCGCGGACGTTCTTTTGTTTGACCGGATCGTCGATGAGTTCGAGGGTGCGCCAGAGTTGATCCTTCTTCAGATCGGGGTTGATGCCGAATTGGGCGACGAAGCGGCGGACGACGCGGTGGAACTTGACGCCGTCGAAAAACTTTTCGGTAACGAGGGTGTAGAAGTGATCGGCGCCGCGGGGGGCCCAGTCGCGGTGAACCTCAATGACCATGGGGCCTTTGGTGGTCTCCATGCGTACTTTGTAGACGGCCGGGGCTTGGACCGGTTCGCGCTTCTTTTCGGGGGCTTTGGCGGCTGGTTCCTTGGACCCGCAGGCCGCCAGGAGCACGAGCGCCGACACTAAAACTGGAATCCGCATTCCGCCAATTCTCTCCTATATGGGTACTCTGTTTCTATGCCCTCGTTTGCTCGCCGGTTGTGGCCGGTGGTTCTGGTTTTCGTTTTCGCCTGCGGGCGGAAGCCTGCCGCGGCGCCTAGCGCGTATGCCGATCCGCGAACGTGCGCGGCGTGCCACCAGGAGATTGCCGCTTCGTACAAGCAGACGGGGATGGCGCGGGCGTTCCATAAGGCCACGGCGGCCGATGCGCCGGAGACGCCGTTTGTCCACAAGCTGTCGGGGCGGAAGTATCAGTTTCAGAAGCGGGAAGGGAAGCTGTTTTTGCAGCGGACGGAGGAGGACGGCGGGAACGCGATTGAGAAAGAGATTCAGTACGTGTTGGGGTCGGGGAATCATGCGAAGACGTATTTGCATAAGACGCCGCAGAACCGGTTTTTGCAGATGCCGGTGAACTGGTATCCGCGCGAGGGCGGGTTTCTGGCGATGAGTCCGGGGTATGACCGGGCGGACCACATGGACATGCGGCGGACCGTCGGTTATGAGTGCATGTTTTGCCATAACGGGTATCCGGAGGTGGCGCGGGCGAGTTCGGCGGACGACCCGGTTTATGCGGGAGCGGTGCCGGAAGGGATTGATTGCCAGCGTTGCCACGGGCCGGGGCGGGAACATGTGGAGAAGCCGGGGAAGGGGAACATTTTGAACCCCAAGGCACTGCCGAAGGCGCGGCAGCAGGAGGTGTGCATGCAGTGCCACCTGGAGCCGACCAGCTTCCCGTTGCCGAATGCGATTGTGCGGTTTGAGAAGGGGATTTTTGATTACAACCCGAAGGAGCCGCTGTCGGACCATGTGGTGCATTTTGATCATGCGCCGGGGAGCGATCGGGCTGAGAAGTTTGAGATTGCTTCGTCGGCGTACCGGTTGCGGCAATCGAAGTGTTTTCTGGGGAGCGGGGACGCGTTGACTTGTACCACTTGCCACAATCCGCATGCGGTGACGACGCAGTTCGACGCGGCTTGTTCGGGGTGCCATAAGACGCTGGCGGCGTCGCATCCAGCGGCGAAGAAGGACTGCGCGACTTGCCATATGCCGAAGCGGCGGACGGAGGATGTGATTCACGTTGTGGTGACGGACCACAAGATTCAACGGCCGCCGGCGAAGAAGGTGGACTGGCTGGCGGCGCGGACGGAGCGGCACGAAACGATGGGGACGACTTCGTATCAGG
>CANIFK010000843.1 GCA_947466555.1 Acidobacteriota bacterium
AGCAATTCGCAGAATCACCGGTCGCGTCGCGGCGCCGTTCGGGCGCGTCTGGCGGCGCTACTTCCGTTCGTGGGTGCTGGCCATCATCGGCCTCTTCCCCTTTACTCGCACCGGCGTGGCCTTCCTGGGCCTCTTCGCCACCGCCATGTGGGTCTACGGCGTTCTCGTTCGGGATCTCGTACTCCTCGTCGCCGGTCTCGGTGGCGCCCTGGTGCTCATCGCCCTCCTGCTGTGCACCCTGCTCACCGCCGCCATCGTCTTCAATCGCACCCGCAAGGCCACCACGCCGGGCGAACTCGATCTCGATACCGGCGTCCCCCAACCCACCGGTTACCGCCTGCGCCGTCCCAAGTGGATCCCCTTCGCCGTTGTCGACTGGCAATGGGTAAATGATGGGGGCGGGGAAACCGCCGCCCGCGTGGAACTGGAGCGCGAAGGCGCCGACGTCATCGAAATGGCCTCTCCGGCCCGTCGCTGCATCGTCCAACGCATCGTCCGCCGCTTTTCCATTCGCGACCTCTTCGGCCTCACCGAAATCTCCTGGCGCCGCACGGAGCAGTGCATGCTCCGCGTGCTCCCCTACCGCGGCATGCTCTCTCAGATGCCCCCGCCCTCCGGCATGGCCGAAGGCGACGATCTCTCTGACCCCTTCGCCGAACCCAAAGGGGACCGTGTCGAAATGCGCCAATATGCCCCCGGCGACCCGCTCCGCATGGTTCTCTGGAAGGTGTACGCCCGCAGTGGCAAGATGATGGTGCGCACACCGGAACGCAGTGTGGCCGAACGCAAGCGCGGCTGCGCCTACCTGGTCACCAGTCCCAACGACGACGCCACCGCCGCCGCCGCCCGCGTCGCCATCGATCGCGGCCTGCTGGGAGATGACTGGTGCTTCGCCGCCGATGGCGTCGAACGCGAAGCCACCGACGATCGTGACGCCGCCTACGAAATCATCGCCCGCAGCGGTGAAGCCAAACTCGAGGACCGTGCCGCCCGCCTGGCCACCTTCCTCACCCAGCGCGAAGCCGAAGGCTTCCAATTCTGTCTCCTCTTCGTCCCGCCGGACCAGGCCGCCTGGGACGCCGTCGCCGCCCAATCGGCCGCCACCCACACCATGCGCGTGCAGGTTCTCACCGCCGCCGGAGAAATAATCCCCGACGAGGTCCCCGCCGCCGGTGTCAAAGAGTACATCAGCCGTTGGTTGTTGAAACCCAGCCACCACGACGGCATCTCACTAGCATCGATCCGCGCCCGTGCCGCGGCCGTGAAAGGACTGGCCAACGAATTGATAGCCGTCGAACGATCGTCCGGCCGCGCCATGAGCGATATGCTTGGGTATAAGGGATAACGGCGTGGGGAAAGAACGATCTATCTGGTGGAAGGTCCCCGGCATCCTCATATGGATGGCGGCGGCCGGCCTTGCCGCCGTGAATTTTACCTCCAGCGCCGGCCTGCTTGCCGTGCTGCTCGGCGTCCTCGGTGCGTTCTTCCTTGCCGATCAACTCGGCCGTCTTCCCATCCGCCTCCTCCGCCTCTGGCTCATCGCCCTCGCCAGCCTCGGCGGCGTCACGCTCTTCAGCGCCCTTCTCCGCAGCAACGACAGCGCCTCCCGCCTGCTCTCCAGTCCGGTCGTTTATAGCATCACCGAATCTGCCGTCTGGCTCGCGATCCCGCTCGCACTCCTCACCCCGCTGCTTCTCTCGGCCACCCGCTACTCCCTGTTCCTATCCATAGAAGCCGCGCTCCTCGTCGGCATCTTCGCCAGCGTCTTCGCCGCCCATCGCGAAGGCTCGCTCCACCGCCCGTACTTCATCACCGACTGGCTGCTCGAACGGAACTACGACCCCATGCCGTTCTTCCTCGCCGCCGGTGCCGCCCTCGGCGTGATGCTCATCGTCTGGCTCCTCAGCCGCCGCTCCGCCAAGCAGACCCTCCTCGACCCCCTCATCCTCATGGCCATGATTGTGGCCCTCTTCCTCTTCCTGCCCGACGGCAAGATCCGCCAACTGAACGCCTGGGCCGCCGCCGGAAATGGCGACGACAAGAAGAAGGCGGAGCAGCAAAAGGGCGGCGGCGGTGGTGGCGGCAAAGGCGGCCAGAAGAAGCAGGAACAGCAACAGGACAAAGGCCAGAATCAGGATCCCGACCCCTCCAACGGCTCCAGCGGCAAGAGTTTCCCCGTCGCTGTCGTCAACCTGCACGACGACTACAACCCGCCCTACGGCATGTTCTACTTCCGCCAGGACGCCCTCTCCACCTGGAACGGAAAACGCCTCGTTCGCGACGCCAGCCAGAAGCTCGATACCGACATCGGCGTCCCCTTCCCGGCCGAGCCCATCGACGTGCCCATGCGCGACCGCGCCGACACCGAACGCCAGCCCAACGGCAAGCGCCTCGCCCACCGCATGAAGACCACCGTGGCCCTCATGACGCCGCATTCCAAGCCCTTCGCCCTGATCGACGCGGCCAAGTACGAACCCGCCCCCAATCCCGATCCCAAGCGCTTCGAACGCGCCTACAAAACCGAGTCCATCGTCCTCGATACCGATTTCGCCGACCTCCTCCAACGCAACGTCGGCAGCGAAAAGTGGTCCCCCGAAGTCTGGCAGCACTACACCCAGTTCCCCGACGATCCCCGCTACCGCAAAATCGCAGAAGAGGCCCGCAACCTCCTGCCGCCCCACATGCGCGGCATGGTCCTCGCCCAGGCTCTGGCCATCAAGTTCTGGCTCGATAAGAACACGACCTACGACCTCGGTGTCGCCCGCCCCAACGACGAGTCCGACCCCGTCGCCGGCTTCCTCTTCGGCGATCGAAAAGGCTACTGTGTCCACCTCGCCCACTCGGCCGCCTACCTGTTCCGCTCCATCGGCCTGCCCTCGCGCGTCAGCGTTGGCTACGCCGTCGACGCCCGCCAACGCGGCAGCGGTTCGGCCGTCTTAATCCGCAACGGCGACGCCCACGCCTGGCCCGAAATCTATGTGAAGGGGCTCGGTTGGGTCGTGCTCGACATCACGCCGGAAAAGGTGGCCACCCCGCCGCAGCAGGATAAAG
>CANIFK010000844.1 GCA_947466555.1 Acidobacteriota bacterium
TGCAGATCAAAGTCGCCCAGGGCGCCAAGCCCGGTGAGGGCGGCCAACTGCCCGGCCACAAGGTCGATGAGTTCGTCGCCAAGGTCCGCCACTCCATCCCCGGGGTCGGTTTGATCTCGCCCCCGCCGCACCACGACATCTACTCCATCGAAGATCTCGCCCAACTGATTTACGATCTGAAAAACGTGAATCCGCAGGCGCGTATCTCGGTGAAATTAGTCTCCGAAGTCGGCGTCGGCACCGTTGCCGCCGGCGTCTCCAAGGCCCATGCCGATCTCGTCCTCATCGCAGGCGACTCGGGCGGCACTGGCGCCAGCCCGCTCACCTCGCTCCGCCACGCCGGCGTCCCGTGGGAACTCGGCCTCGCCGAAACCCAGCAGGTGCTGGTGTTGAACGACCTCCGCTCCCGCATCCGCGTGCAGACGGACGGCAAACTGCAGACCGGTCGCGACGTCATCATCGGCGCGCTGCTCGGCGCCGAAGAGTTCGGCTTCTCCACTGCTCCGCTCGTCGCCCTCGGCTGCATCATGATGCGCAAGTGCCATCTGAACACCTGCCCGGTCGGCATCGCCACGCAGGATCCGGTCCTCCGCGCCAAGTTCACCGGCACCCCGGAACACGCCATCAACTTCTTCTTCTTCATCGCCGAAGAAGCCCGCGAAATCATGGCGCAACTCGGCTTCCGGACCTTCGACGAAATGGTCGGCCGCGTCGACATGCTGGAGATGCGCGATGTGAAGGACCACTGGAAGGCCAAGGGGCTCGATCTTTCATCGATGCTCTTCAACCCGCCGGTGCCGAAGAAGGTCTTCCGCCGCTGCGTCACCTCGCAGGATCACGGCCTGGAAGAAGCGCTCGATCACAAGATCATCGAACTCGCCCAGGACGCTCTGGAAAACAAGACGCCCGTCGAGTTCAAGATGCCCATCCGCAACGTCCACCGCACCGTCGGCGCCATGCTGTCCGGTGAAGTGGCCAAGCGCTACGGCTCCGAAGGGCTCCCGGCCGACACCATCAAGATCAAGTTCAACGGCTCCGCCGGGCAGAGCTTCGGCGCCTTCCTGGCCAATGGCATCAGCCTCGAACTCGAAGGCGATGCGAACGACTACGTCGGCAAAGGTTTGAGCGGCGGCCAGGTCGTCGTCTACCCGCCGAAGAACGCCCTCTTCGTGCCCGAACACAACATCCTCATCGGCAACGTCGTCCTCTACGGCGCCACCTCCGGCGAGGCCTTCTTCAACGGCATGGCCGGCGAACGCTTCGCCGTCCGCAACTCCGGCGCCACCTCGGTCGTCGAAGGCGTGGGCGACCACGGCTGCGAATACATGACCAACGGCCTCATCGCCATCCTCGGCGAAACCGGCAAGAACTTCGCCGCCGGCATGAGCGGCGGTATCGCCTACGTGCTCGATGAAACCGGCGAGTTCTGCCGCACCAAGTGCAACCGCGCCGGCGTCGATCTGGAACCGGTGGAGAGCATCGAAGACATCAATGCGCTCCGCAATCTGATCGAACGCCACGTGCAGTTCACCGGCAGCCGCCGCGGCAAGTGGGTCCTCGAAAACTGGGGCGACCTGCTCGACAAATTCGTCAAAGTCTTCCCGCACGAGTACAAGCGCGTGCTGGGTGTCGCCAAGCGCGAACAACCGTATTTCGTAGCCTCGTCGCAGGGAGAGCAGGTGTTGCATGGGTAAGGTTACCGGGTTCATGGAGTTCCAGCGCGAAGTCGCTTCGCGCCGCCCCGTCGAAGAACGGGTTAACGACTGGTTCGAAATCTACCAGCCGTTCAGCTACGACAAGGTGCGCACCCAGGGCGCACGCTGCATGGATTGCGGCGTGCCCTTCTGCCACACCGGCTGCCCGCTCAACAACATCATTCCCGATTGGAACGACCTCGCCTTCCGCGACCGTTGGAAGGACGCCATTCGCACCCTCCACTCGACGAACAACTTCCCCGAATTCACCGGTCGCGTCTGCCCCGCGCCGTGTGAATCCGCCTGCGTGCTCGGCATCAACGAGCCGCCTGTGGCCATCAAGTTGATCGAGCGGTCGATCATCGATTACGCCTTCGAACAAGGCTGGATCAAACCCGAACCGCCCGAAGTCCGCACCGGCAAACGCGTCGCCGTCGTCGGCTCCGGCCCCGCCGGTCTCGCCGCCGCGCAACAGTTGAACCGCGCCGGCCATACGGTCGTCGTTTATGAGAAGGCGGACCGCGTCGGCGGCCTCCTCCGCTACGGCATTCCCGACTTCAAGATGGAGAAGCACCACATCGACCGGCGCACCCAGCAGATGGAAGCCGAAGGCGTGGAGTTCGTCGTCAACGCCACCGTTGGCGGCAACGTCTCCGTCGAGGACCTCAAGTCGAAGTTCGACGCCATCCTCGTCGCCGGCGGCGCCGAAGCCTCGCGCGATCTGCCCGTCCCCGGCCGCAATCTGAACGGCATCCACTACGCCATGGAGTTCCTGCCCCAGCAGAACCACAAGGTGGCCGGCGATGAAGTCGAAGCCCAGATCATGGCGACGGATAAACACGTCATCATCATCGGCGGCGGCGACACCGGCGCCGACTGTCTCGGTACGTCCCACCGTCACAAGTGCGCCAGCGTCCACCAGTTCGAACTGATGCCCCAGCCTCCGGCCGAGCGCAGCACGTCCACCCCCTGGCCTCTCTGGCCCGTGATGTTGCGTACGGAAAGCGCCCACGAAGAAGGCGGCATCCGCGAGTTCGCCATCTCTACGAAGGAATTCGTAGATGACGGCAACGGCAACGTGAAGGCACTGAAAACGGTGCGCGTCGGCCCCCCGCCGACCTTCACCCCCATCCCCGGCACGGAGCAGGAGTTCAAAGCCGATCTCGTCCTCCTCGCCATGGGCTTCACCGGCCCGGTAAAGAACGGCCTCCTAACGGACTTAGGAGTCGAGCTCGACAACCGCGGCAACGTCAAAACCGACGATCACTACATGTCATCGGTGTCTGGCGTATTCGCGGCGGGCGACATGCGCCGCGGCCAGTCGCTGGTGGTCTGGGCCATCGCCGAAGGTCGCAA
>CANIFK010000845.1 GCA_947466555.1 Acidobacteriota bacterium
AGCGAATGCTGGCGTGGTTCTCCGACCAGGGCTTCCCGTCGGCATCGTTCGACGCGCGATTGTACAGAATACGGCGATTAGCCGGCCAGCTCCACGCGTAGTTCGGGAACAGCCCCAAACCCGTTGGATCCTCCTGGCCGCGGCGCGCCATGTTGTTGCCGGCCTCCGTCCACGAGCCGCTATAAACCCAGTTGCCGCACGACGTGGATCCATCGTCCTTCAACGCGGCGAACCCGGGAACCTGCGCGCCCGTCGTCAGATCGCGGCCATTCACTTCACGCGCCACTTCCTCCAGCGAAGGCGTCAGCGGCTGTGCATAGTTCCACTGCATCGCCATCAACGGTTCCATGCCTTTACCGCCCTCTTTTTCATAGAGAGCGCGCACAGCGGTGAAGATGCGAGCGATGATTTCGTGATCCGGCTTGGCAATCCCCGGCGGCGGAACGGCTGCCTTCTTCCATTGCAGCCAGCGGGAACTGTTGACGAACGAACCGTCCTTTTCCGCGAAGCAAGCGGCCGGAAGCAAAATCACTTCGGTCTGGATCTTCGCCGGGTCGACGTACTTCGGATAGAACTTCTCGCCCAGCTTCTTGGCGTTCCAGAACGTGGCCGTTTCGGTCTCGAAATTCTCGACAACAACCAGCCAATCCAGATTCGCCAACGCCTCCAGCATCTTCTCCGTATTCGGCCCGTTCGCCACCGGGTTCATGCCGAAACTGATGAAGCCATGCATCTCCTTACGATGCATCCGGTCGAAAAAGTAACCCCAGCTTTGGTTCTCGGTCTCGCCCAGCTTGGGCAGCCATTGATAACCGAAGTCGTTTTCCTTCTTGGCGCGATCGCCGTAGTAGGACTTCAACAAACTCGTCGCGAACTTCGGCGTGTTCCCCCAGTAGTTCATCGAGTTCGGCCGCAGCGGCTTCGGCGTCGTGGCCTTCAGATACGCGTCAAGCGAAACGTGATTGGCGCGCGGCAGCCGCAGATAACCGGGCAGCATGTTCCAGGCGCCCATGTCCGTCGATCCCTGAATATTGGCGTGCCCGCGCTGGGCATTGATGCCGCCGCCGGGCAAGCCGATATTGCCCAACAGCAACTGCAGCATCGCCGCCGTGTGAATGAGTTGGACCGAATGCGAATGATGCGTCCAGCCGAGCGCGTAAAGAATCGTCCCGACTTTCCCAGCCCGCCCCGTGCTGCAAATCACCGCCGCGGCCTTCTTGAAATCCTCCGCGTTGCAGCCGCAGATCTCCGCCACTTTTTCCGGCGTGTAGCGCGAATAGTGACGCTTCATCTGCTGAAAAATGGAGCGCGGATTTTCGAGCGTGGGATCGACCTTCGCGTACCCGGAACCATCGAGCTCGTACTGCCAGGAGGCCTTGTCGTAGCTCTTCTTCTCCGCATCCCAGCCGGAGAAGTGCCCCTCGCTGAACGAGAAATCATCCCGCAACAGAAACGGCGCATTGGTATGCGCGCGCACATAATCCATGTGGCAAAGATCGTTCGAGATCGCGTAGTGGATCAGTCCGCCCAGAAAGGCTATATCGGTACCAGCCCGCAAGGGCACGTAGGAATCACTGACCGCGGCCGTGCGGTTAAACCTCGGATCAACGCAAATCAGCTTCGCCTTGCGCTTCCGCTTGGCGTCCATTACGAACCGGAATCCAACCGGATGATTCTCCGCCGGGTTCCCGCCCATCACCAGCACAACATCGGTATTGGCGATGTCGCACCAGCCATTCGTCATTGCCCCTCGACCAAATGTGGCGGCCAAACTGACCACCGTGGGGCCGTGTCAAAGCCTGGCCTGATTTTCGTAAGGCAGGATCCCGAGGCCGAATCTGAACTTCCCCAGCAAATAGTTGATCTCGTTGGTATCGGTGCAGCCACCGATCAGGCCCAACGTATCCAACCGGTTCACCGTGCGCCCCTGCGCGTCCTGCTCCTGGAACCCTTTGTCGCGAGTGTCCTTGATCCGCCGCGCGATCTTCTGAATGGCTTCGTCCCACGAGATATCGGTCCACTCGCCGGAGCCCGGCGCCCGATACATCGGCTTGGTCAACCGGCGATCATTGACGACAAATTCCTTCAGCGAAATGCCCTTCGAGCAGAGCGTGCCTCGATTGACAGGGCTGTCCGGATCCCCTTCGATATGGACCACCGTGGGCCGCGCGTTCTTCACACGTTCACCGGAAGTGTGGATCACCACACCACAACCCACAGCGCAATACGGACACACGCTTTGCACTTGGTTCGTTCGGGCAATCTTCAATTCCCGGGCCACGGCGCTGGCCGCCTCCAGGCGGAAACCAAAGGCTGTCGCGGTTAAGGCGGCGCCGGCCTGCAGAAACTGTCGGCGGTTCACTTGCGGCATCATCAGGGCACTATCATATCGAGTCCCGGGGCTGTACGGCTAAGCGCCCGCCACCAAATCAGTACCCCATCTGCCGCATCCGGTTTTCGATGATCGGCCCGAACATGTTCATCGACGCCGGCCGGCGTCGACGCGGCGCCGGAATGCACGCCGCCAAACGTGCCGCCTGCTCCCGGGACATCGCCGCCGCCGGCGCGTGGTAGTGGTACCGCGACGCCGCCTCCGCTCCGTACACCCCCGGCCCCCACTCAATCAGGTTCAGATACAACTCCAATATCCGTTCCTTCCCCAGCACGAAATCCGCCACCGGCGCGAGCGTCCACTCCACCACCTTCCGCACCGGATTCGCGTGCGTCGTGAAGAACAGGTTCTTCACCAGTTGCTGCGTCAATGTCGACGCCCCGCGCAAGCGCCGCTTCTTTTCCGTGGCCTGCTGCGCCGCGTCGGCCATCGCCCCGAAGTCCAGCCCCCAGTGCTCGTAGAACCGCGTGTCCTCTCCCGCCACCACCGCATGCCGCAGGTGCGGAGAGATCTTCGCCATCGGCACGGGCGTGAACCGCTTCTCATACGGTCCCTTCTTGAACCACGACTCCACCCGCCGCTGGATTTGAACACCGGTCGTCGGCGGCGTCACCCAGCGAAACAGAACGAGCGAACCAATCCAAAAGGCATACA
>CANIFK010000846.1 GCA_947466555.1 Acidobacteriota bacterium
ACCAATTTCCCTAAATCCCCATCTTGCAAAAAAGGAGACGTCGCCGGCGCCGGCAACCCCACCAAGTCTGCATAAACACGGCGCAATATCGTCCGCCGGTCAGCCCGAGGATTGGGCGCAATTCCCTTAGCCGCCAGACCCGCCTTCACGTGCGAATCAATTGATCCGGACACAGCCGGCAAAGGCTCGGTCGACCACAGGGCCCTGCCAGGTTTCGCGACGACCACCGGCCAATCCGCCCCGTCCCGTACCCATTGTTCAATCGCCGCAATCTCCGAGTCCGCCAACGCCCCGCCCGGAGGCATCTTCAACGCCCCCGCGCGCCGCACCGCCTGCACCATTAAACTTGCCGCCGGATCCCCCACAACCACCGCCGCCCCACGCTTCCCGCCCGCCAATATCCCAGCCCGCGAATCCAATCGCAGCCCCCCAGCCGCATTCTCCCCATGGCACCCGAAACACTTCTCCGCCAATACCGGCCGCACCCGCGCCTCAAAGAAGTCATTCCCAAACGCGGCCACCGAAAGGAGCAACCAGATTCTCACGATGCGTTTATTCTATCGCTCCGCCATCCAAACCAGAAACAATCCATCGGGATCGACGTCTTCCCAATAACTAATCGGACGGCTCGCCACCTTCCGGCAATGTTTCCCCAGCATCCCCGCCAGTTCTTTTTCCCCAAACCACCGCTCCCACTCCGGCGTCTCCAGCCGTCCCCAGTGGTCTTTGTTCTTATCGATAATGACAATCCGCCCACCGGGCTTCACCACCCGGCAAAGCTCCCCCACCGCCCGTTCAATATCCACCGCATGCTCCAGCGATTCGGTTGCATACAAACAATCAAACGCCCCGTCCGCGTAGGGCAGGGAAGTCAGCGACCCCGCGCACGGCATCAACGGCGCCTCCACAAATCGCAGCATCGCCACCGCGATATCCATCGCATGCAACCGCACGCCGGGATACTCGCCCAACAGCACCCGCCCGAACCGCCCCTTCCCGCACCCCGCGTCCAGCACGCGCTTCCCCGTCAAATCCTCGAACGTCTCCAGGATCACCCGCACATGCAGAATCCGCGGATCAATCGTTGACGGAAAATGTTCCTCGTCCGCAGCCGACTCCTCAAACGAACGGCGGATCCGCTGTTGCAGATCCGCCGTCAACGCCGGTTCTTTTTGAGAACCAAACAAACTACGCAACCAGTTCCGCACAGTCTACGGATTGGTCAGGAATATCGGCATGCCCGCTTTTCCGGTGTAGTTCGGCCGGTAACGTTCCACGTTATACATCGTGGACACGTCCACCTTCCGCGGCCCGTGCTTCGGATCCGGAATCTCGGCCATGCAGTAACGTCCATCGGCGATCGCCGCCATCAAGCCGCTCTTGCCCTGCAGAATCGCGTCGAACGCCATGTTACCGAACGTCGTCGCCACAAGTTTATCGGTGAAGTCCGGCGAACCGCCGCGCAGGTCATACGTCAGGTCGCTGACAATGCACTCCAGCTTCGCGCGCTTCTTCAATTCATCGGCCAGCGCCTCGCCCACGTTCATCTTCTTGCGATGACCGTAGTCGTCCGGATCGCCGTACTCCTGCACCACGTAGCCATCCCACGCCGCGCCTTCGCTCAACACCACCAACGCGTACTTCGAAGGATTCTTGGCCTTGTCTTCCGAAATCAGCTCCGCCATCTTCTGCACGTCGAAAGAATACTCCGGAATCGCGCAACGGATCGACGTCACATAGGCCGTGTAGAGCGCCGTGTAACCAGCGTCGCGCCCGAACACGCGGAAAACGCCAACGCGCTCGTGCGAACCCACCGTCGTGCGCTGCCGCTGAATGGCGTCATGCGCGCGGGTAATCGCCGTCGAAAACCCGATGCAATACTCGGTGTTCCGCACGTCGTTGTCCATCGTCTTCGGCACGCAGACAACCTTGAAGCCCTGCGCGTGCAACTTCTGCGCGTAGCTCAACGTGTCGTCGCCGCCAATCGCCACCAGCGTATCCACGCCCAGCGTTTCCAGGTTCTTGATGACGTGCTTGGAAACGTCCCAGGCCTTATACGTCTCGCCCTTCTTCGTCACCATCTCGCTCGGATAGCTATCGGCGTCCAGGAACGTCGGCAGCTTCCGCATCTTCGCCGGATTCGTCCGGCTCGAGTGCAGGTACGTGCCGCCATCGCGGTCGATCGTACGCGTGTTCATTCGGTCCAGCGGACGCAAATAAGCGGTCTTGGAGGCTTCATCCTCCATATTGAGGTGGGTCAATCCCTCCCAACCGCGACGGAAACCCATCACGTCCATGCCTGCTTCGTAGGCGCGATAGGTAACGCCCTTGATCACCGAGTTCAATCCCGGGACGTCGCCGCCCCCGGTCAGGATTCCAATACGCTTCGTAGCCATTCACGTCAATTGTACCAAGCCCAGCCTTGGCCTCCCCCGTGGTATTCTTCGATGGGCGCGAGCGCCCTCTGGAAAGGAATGTCCCCATGCCGGCCATTAAAGGAGATCTCGTCCGCGTTCACTATAAGGGAACGCTCACGGATGGGACCGTATTCGATTCAAGCGAAGGGCGCGAACCCTTGGAATTCACGCTCGGCCAAGGTCAGGTGATCCCTGGTTTTGAAAACGCGGTGACCGGTTTGGAAGTCGGTTCCAGCATCACAAAGACCATCCCCGCCGACGAGGCCTACGGCCCCATGCGCGAAGAAATGGTCATCAAGATCCCGAAGGATCAATTCCCCGAAGACATGCCCATCGAAGTCGGCCAGGAGCTCCAGCTCCAAGGTCCCGGCGGCGTCCTCGTCGCCCAGATCGTCGGCATTGAAGAGGACGGCGTCATCCTCGACGCCAACCACCCCCTCGCCGGCGAAGATCTCACCTTCACCATCACGCTCGACTCCATCGGCAGCAAGCTCATCATCCCGTAAATCCCAGGATCCGTTCCAGAAAATGACCGGCCAGCGCGAGCCTCTCCGCTGCCGGTCATTTTTCTTTCTCCGCCAGCTCCCGGACGTGTTCCAGCACCCGCAAGTGAATCCGGTGGATAATCG
>CANIFK010000847.1 GCA_947466555.1 Acidobacteriota bacterium
TAAAGGCGTCTCCAACTCCATCCCCTTCACCATCCGCCGCGGCGAGCCGCGCATCACCGCGCTCAACCCCACCACCGTCTGGCCCGGCCGCATCTACCCGTTCCCCATCAACGGCACCGACACCGCCGGCGTCACCAACATCGAACTCACGCCCCCCACCGGCATCCGCACCTTCGGCGGCTATATCCAACTCGATAGCGCCACCCCTACCGGCACCGTCCAGGTGCGCCTGCGAACCCCGTGGGACGTCTCGCCACCCGCGCCGCTCGCGGTCGTCCCCGCCCCGGCCAACGCCCCCGCCATCGCCGCCCTCACGCCCATCACCATCAGCCGCTACAACGCCAACATCCAAGGCGCCTTCTCCGAACGCGCCGACTACAACGCGGAATTCGAATTCACCGACGCCAACGGGGACATCAAAAACGGCTCCCGCGTCGAGATGCTCGTCGAAGGCACCGGCGGCCTCAGCGCCTCGTCCGGCACCATCGAACTGCTCGCCAAACCAGGCACGGCGCGCTTCACCATCACCAAATTCGCCCGCACCTCCGCCACCGGCCCCTTCCCCGTCTGGATCACACTCTTCGACGAAGCCGGCAACCGCAGCAACACGCTGCAGGGCACCATCTCAGTGTTGTGGCAATAACCGGTCAGTCTTTGACCGACGTCAAAATCCGCGAAGGATAGAAGCCCTGCCGAACCTTGTGTTCCTTGATCACCCGGAACCCGGTCTCCTGCAGGATGCCCGGCGCGGAGAGATCCATCTGCCGGCCCCAGAACGCGGGCACAACGGACGCCGCCACCAGATAGGCCTTGTTGAAGAACTCCGCCTGCTGCCCAATCAGAATCGAGGTCAGCGTGCCGCGCGGTTTCAACACCCGGTGCATCTCTTCCATCGTCAGGTAGATGTCGTCGGTGGAAAGCAGCTCGTACAGATAGCAGCAGAAGATGTGGTCGAACGAGCCATCGCGATACGGCAGCGAACGGCAGTCCACCGCCTGGCAGTGCAACGACGATTTCGGGAACTGCTTCCGCGCGTGCGCCTGGGTCCGCGCCGCCATGTTCGGCGACAGATCCACGCCGCAGGTGTACCCATCCGGGTTATGCTTCACCAGACGGCGGAACATCTCGCCCGATCCGGTGGCCACTTCCAGAACGTTCATCCCGTTCCGCAGCCCGCTCATCTCCAGCGCGATTTTATGCGCCTTCCGGTGAAAGAAGTACGTCGACGCCGGATAGATACGAGAGATGTGATCGTACACGCGCTTGGTGCGCGTCGCGATCGTTTTGTGGAGTCTTTCGCTCTTGTAGGCGACAGCAGTCTGCATAGACAGTCGTTGCGGCATTGTATCTTATCTACGCCCGCTCAGGTCAGGAAACTCGATGTGAGTCCTCGTGCCTTCGCCCGGCCGGCTATCAACGTCCATCCTGTAATCATCGCCGAAAAGCACGTGCAGCCGCTCGTTAACATTGGAAACCCCGATCCCGGAGTCAAACATCGTCGCCAGTTTCGATTCCTCCACTCCTACACCATCATCCTCGATTTCGATGTGCAGCCGCTCATCCCTTACGCGAGTGCGCAATGTGATCACCCCGCCTTCCACCTTGGAACTCAGCCCATGCTTGATCGAGTTCTCGATAATCGGCTGCAGCAGCATCGACGGAATCAGCCGGTCCAGCGTGTCCGGCGCGGTCTCATTCACGAACCGGAGCTTCTCGCCAAAGCGCGTCATCTCAATGCTCAGGTAGTCGTTGATGAAGCTGATCTCGTCGCGGAGCGGCGAGAGATTCTCGTCCTTCCGCAACAACCGGCGCAGAATATTGGAGAGCTTCCGGACAACCGTCCGGGCCTGCTCGGGATTCGTGCGGATCAGCGAGTTGACGGTATTGAGCGTGTTGAACAGGAAGTGCGGGTTGATCTGCGAGGTCAGCGCGCGCAGCCGGGCCTCGGTCAGCAGCCGCTGCTGCGCGCCGAGCAGCTGTTCCTGCCGGATACTGTTCCAGATCTTCAGCGGGATGGCGAAGGCGAAGATGGTGGAGGAGTAGATCAGCAGCATGCCGAGCCAATCGGGCTGCTTCCAGGAGCTGTAGAGGGTGTAGAGGAACCGGTCGTCCGGCAGGAGTTGCGCCAGCGCCCAGCGGCAGAACTCGGCGAAGATGATGATCAGCAGCACGAAGCCGTGGAAGAGCGTGACGCGGAAGTCGTACTTGGCGCGGAAGAGGCGATAAACGGTGAGATCGAGGTAGGGCGAGAAGCGCCAGATGTCGTCTTTCGACGGCGCCAGATCGCGCAGCAATCCGCCGGTCACCCCGAGCCCCGCATAAAGGAGCATCGCCATCCATTCTCCGTTCATCAAACAGGCAGGAAGCGAAATCAGAATGCCGCCAACGAGCCCGGTGACGTAGCCGCCGAGCACGCCGGCGAGCAGCGCGCCCTCCAGCCCCAGGTCCAGCGCCTGGTAGTTGTTCTGAGTCAGAACCCGCAAAACGATGCCGCCACCGAAGATCACCGCGAAGCCCACAGCCATCTGTAAACGCTGGGGCGTGGTGCGTTCTTCGCGCGTCAGCATGCGGAGAAAAGCGCTGGACCGGCCGAGAATACTCGCCAGCGCCGCCGACACGGCGAGCTTCATCAAAAGGATTACCAGGTGCTGCTCTAGCATCGCCGTATAATGAGATTATCTTCGCTTTTAGATAGCATGGCGGAAAATCAGGCATTTCGTTTGGAAAAAGTGGCGGAAGCCGACTTTCCCACCCGCTTCGGCCCTTTTCGGATTTATGGCTTTGTCGGCCATACCGGGGAGACCACCGAGGAGGCGGTTGTATTGAAGATGGGCTCGTTGGAAGGGGAACCGCCGATTGTGCGGATCCATTCCCAGTGCCTGACCGGGGACGTGTTCCACTCGCTGCGGTGCGATTGCCGCGCGCAGTTGGAACTCGCGCTCGAGAAGGTGGGCGGCGAGGGCCGCGGGCTGATCATCTACGAGCAGCAGGAAGGGCGCGGCATCGGCATCATGAACAAGCTGCGCGCCTATGAGCTACA
>CANIFK010000848.1 GCA_947466555.1 Acidobacteriota bacterium
GGGGTCGACCATGCCGCCGGGGAGAAAGATGACGCCGGTGGCGCGGCGGCTAGCGCGGGGCTGGAAGATGATTCGGTCGTCAACGTCGGTAACTTTGACGGCGGAGTTAGTCAGTAAGACGCCAGCGGGGAGGTCCGTGGCCTGGTAGCCCCACACCATCCAGATCGTGAATGTGATTCCGAAGGCGATGAAGCCGAGACGAACGAATGGATGGCGGCCCACCAACTTAGGCTAACTGATATTCACGCCGATCCGGCAGCAGGCGGCGGAACATGGCGGCCGGTGGCTCCGATTGCACGGAGCAGCGGCGGCCCTGCGAGAGGCCGTCGACGCTGACGTGGGTGCCGTTGACCGAGACGCGATAGGCCATCTCAGCCCCGGATTCGCGGGCCAGCGATTCGAGAGGCCAGTCGCTATTGGCGACCATGCGAATCCCGCCTTCGCGAGCAATTAGAACGGTCCAGGCCGATTCACTACAACCAGCCTGGACCGCGGACCGGCCACCTTCTAAGATTCGCGCCGCGTTATCGAGGAACCGGTCCATGTAAAGCTCTTCGGAAATAATGGGGCAACCTTGCAACGTATAATGCAAGCATGCTTCGGGTAATTTGGCTCATCGGTTGTTGCGCGTTTGTGCTTCCGGCGCAGGTGAAGCGGCCTCCGGGCTCGTTCGAGAACGACCGGATCATGGTGGAATCGACGATCCACAGGGATCGCGAAGTGGTGAAAAAGATGATTGGCCACGACTTCGACGGGTCGGTGGCGGTGGTGGAGATCACGGTGACGCCGCGCGGGGGCGAGGCGCTGGACGTGGAACGCGAAGACTGGATTTTGTTTTCGAACAAAGACGCGCAGAAGGGGCCGGCTTTTCACCCGAGCCAGCTCGCCGGGCAGGGCGCGATTGTGGTGAAGGAACAACGCGGCGGGGGCGGCGTGATGGCCGGAGATAGCCCGAACGCGCCGGTGATTGGCGGGATTCCGGGCACCGGCGGGCGGCCGGGACGGATGGGAAATGGTGGGGGCGGCGTGGGAAATGCGGCGTCGCAGACGGTGGATACGAAGATTGAAACGAAGAACGATGCGACGGTGAACCCGGTGCTGGCGACGTTGAAACAAAAGGAGTTGACGTACGGCAAGACGATGAAACCGGTGAAGGGGCTGCTGTACTTTTCGCTCGACGGGAAACACAAACCGAAGGACCTGGAGCTGTGGTACCGAGGTCCGGCGGGCAAGTTCGTAATATCCTATAAGCCGTAATGCACATTAACGAACTGGATACGCCGGCGCTGGTCATCGATTTGGACGTGATGGAGCGCAATCTGAGCCGGATGGCCGATTACGCGCGGGAGCACGGGCTGCAACTGCGGCCGCATACGAAAACGCACAAGACGCCGGCACTGGGAGCGCAGCAGTTGGCGCATGGCGCCGTGGGCCTGACCGTGGCCAAGGTCAGCGAGGCGGAGGTGATGTTGGCCTCCGGGGTGCAGGATCTGCTGATCGCCTACCCGATTTTTGGCGCTGAAAAGATGCGGCGGCTGGTGGAAGTGGCGAAGAAGGCGCGCGTGACGGTTTCCGTCGATAGCCTGGAAGCGGCGCGGCCGATTGCCGAAGCGGCAGCGGCGGCCGGAGTGACGGTGGGCGTGTTGGCTGAAGTCGACGCCGGATTGCACCGAGTGGGCGTGCAGCCGGAAGGCTTCGTCGATTTGCTGCGCGGATTGGCGGGTTTGCAGGGAATCGAACTGCGCGGCATGGCGTTTTACCCTGGGCACATTAAGAACCAGGATCTGGACGCGCTGGCGGCGTTGTCGACGCTGATTTCGGGGCTGATCGCCGAGGCCAAGGCGGCCGGGTTTGCACTGCCGATCGTCTCCGGCGGGTCGACTCCCACCGAATGGCACTCCCACGAAGTGGCCGGAATGACCGAGATTCGCCCGGGCACCTATATCTTCAACGATCGGAACACCATCTTTTCCGGCGCTTGCACGGCGGAGGACTGCGCGGCGACCATCGTTGCCACCGTGGTTTCGACGTCGGTGCCGGGGCAGTTCGTAATCGACGGCGGATCGAAGACGTTTTCATCCGACCGGACGGCGGTGGACGGGTTCGGCGGCATTCTGGACGCGCCGGACGCGCTGTTTGAAAAGATGAACGAAGAGCACGGGTACGTCAAACATGCCGGGCATACGCGGAAAGTGGGCGACCGGGTGCGCGTGCTGCCCAATCACATCTGCGTGGCGGTGAACCTGCAGGAGCGAATTTACGGGGTTCGCGGGGACCAGGTAGTGGAGACCTGGACCGTGGACGGGCGCGGCAAGCTGCAGTAGACGCAAAAAGGCGGGCCCGATCGGCCCGCCTTTTTCGTTTGGAGTGGAATCCGGTAGCGAACTACTCGGAGATCTTTTCGACGTGGACCGAGTCACCGTCAACCTTACCGGTGATCGTGACGGCCTTGCCGTAGAACTTTTCGCCAACCGCGTCAGCGTTGTGAATTTTGATCACTTTGCCGTCAGCGGTGACGAGGACGGGGGAACCGCCCTTGCCGATGCAGCTCTTCACGCAGCCGGCATTTTCCTTACCGGGGCCGTGCTTGGCGCCGCAGCCGGAATCGGAGATCGAACCCTTGAGTTCGGCACCGTAGATACCCATCGCAGCGATGGACATCGCCAGAATCAGCTTTTTCATATTATTATCTCCCTGGAACTCGGACCGAGATGGTCCTTAATTTCGAACTATACTCCACGCACAAGGTGGTACGCAACCATCTTATACGTAGCCGGTCTGGAATCAGATGTCGGAATCAGATGCCGCGTTGCAAAGAGATCGAGCCGTTTGAGGTGCTGAGGTCGAGCAATGCGCCGCCGTTGCCGACTTTTCCTTCCATCCGCTTCTTGGTAACTTCGCCCCGAACGTCGAAATCGCTGCGGACGGAAGAGCCGGAGGTACGGGCGGCGACCTGGAAGTTTGAGTTGGCCGGGAGCTTCACTTCGATACTCCCGTTGGAGGTGGAGGCGCGGACGTCATTTTTGAGCGCCGAGGGCA
>CANIFK010000849.1 GCA_947466555.1 Acidobacteriota bacterium
CCGGTGCGTCAGAGAGCGGGTGGCGTAGAACGCAGCCAGGAGGCGGTGCATGAGACCGCGGCTGGCGTCGATGAATAGCTTTCGTTTCCACCGGTCGCGTTCTCTTGATCGCTGATTTGAAGTCTCAGGGCGAATTATTCGAGGATCGTAATCGGCCGAAGCTCCGTGTCTTGATAGGTTGAGCGATAAGGAGAACGCAGGTAGAGCGGCAGACGGACGTCAAATGGAGACCCGGACGCGGAAGCGGTGGCGCGGACCGCTGTGAGCGTGGCGGAGAAATCCGGTGTACGGCGAGGCCGGAGCTTCGCGTGGTGGAGTGCGGGCTCGAACGCGCCGGCCCTACCGTCCGTTCGGCTCCACAATTTCACGTGTCCGCGCTTCCGGTACGCACTGCGAGTGCAGTTTCATCGCGTCTGCCGTGATAGCGCAGGTGCTATCATGATGTCGAGACGTGATTCGAGTTGTGATTGACACGAACGTATTGACGAGCGCGATGCTTTCCCCGGGCGGTGAGAACCGGCGCGTGTTGCGAGCTTGCCTGGAACGGCGCGTGCAACCTCTGGTTGGGCAGGCGTTGTTGAGCGAGTATGAGGACGTTCTGGGGCGGGAGTCGCTGTTCAAGGACTGTGCTCTCGATGCCCAAGAGCGCACGGATCTGTTGGATGCCCTGCTGTCGGTGAGCGAGTGGGTGAAGATCTACCTTTCGTGGCGACCGAATTTGCCGGATGAGGGCGATAATCATTTGGTGGAACTGGCAGTGGCGGGAGCCGCCGACCGGATCGTCACTTACAATCACCGCCATTTGTCACGAGCGGAATTGCGATTTGCCGGGTTGCGTATCGTGAGCCCGGCGCGTTTGTTGGAGGAACTGGGATGAGCACTCTTACGATTCGGATGGCGGATGACAAGCACGCCCGGCTGCGGCAGTTGGCGGAGGCGCAGGGTGTGAGTATGAACAAGTTGATCGATGAGCTGGCCACGATCGCGCTGGTGCAGTTTGATGCCGAGACGCGCTTTCGTGCGCGGGCCGCGGCGGGGACGCCGAAGAAGGGGTTGCGGGCGCTGGCGAAGTTGGACCGGCATTTTGGAACGGCGGCTGGGAAGTGAGTTAGCGCCCGGCGTATGCTGGAGGCGTGGAGTTTCGGGCTGGGTTGCTGATGGTTTTGGTGGCGGGGGTGAACGCTTGGGGACAGGCGGCGCCGCGGTTTGAGGAATATCTGGTGGCCGATACGTGGTTCCTGGGGAAGGTGCATCCGCCTGTTTATGTGACCGCCGAGCAGGAGCGGTTGCGGGGGGAGTTGCTGATTGCCGCCATTCGACGGCCGACGTTTGCGGGGCAGTACATTGTGGTGCTGATGGAGTGCGAGGCGGCTTGTAAGAAAGCTGCGATTGTGGATGCGCGGGATGGCACCATTTACCCTTCGCCGTTTGGGACGGCGGATTCGCCGTATGCGCTGCCGCCGCCGAATTGGGATGCGCAGTGGCCGCGATTTACTTCGACTAGTAAGTTGTTTGTGGTTCCGAATGTCTGTCCGGAGGGGCCGGCGAGTTGTGGTTCGTTTGGGTTTGTTTGGGAGGAGAACCGGTTCCGGCTGGTGCATAAAGTGGCCGCTTCGGCTACGCCGGTGATTCCAGCGCGCAGCCCGCTGGTTGGGCGCTGGAAGGGGGAATGGAGTTATACGAATGGCGTGGATGTCATTTCGAAGCCCTTTGTTTTGACTTTTACGGAGAAGGGCGGGCGGCTGCGTGGAAGTTACTCGGAAACCGGCGGGAAGCGGAGTTCGATTGACCGGTTGACGGCGACGAAGGTGGACCTATCGACTTACCGGATGGAGATACTGGGGGCTTGTTGGAACGTCGGGGTGGCGGGGGATTCGCTGGACGGGATGTGGAATGGCGGGCCTTGCGCGGGGAGCGGGTTTGGCGTGGGGGCGCGGTTGATTGCGCTGCACGCTGTACGAGAATAGTCGTGTGGTGAAGGATGCCGCTCGCTATTTGTCTTCTATTCGGACGCTGCCGGAGCGGCTGCCGGCGGAGTGTGTGTTTCCGTTTTCGCTGCCGTTTGTTTCGCGGCTGTATTTGACGTTTCCGGCGCCAGTGACGTTTTTCGTCGGCGAGAATGGCACGGGGAAATCGACGCTGTTGGAGGCGATTGCGGACTTGTGCGGGTTTCCGGTTTCCGGCGGCGGGCGGAACGAGCAGGCGGCCGGGCATGGGCCGGAACAGGAGAGTCCGTTGCGGCGGGTGCTGCGGCCGGTGTTCCGGAACCGGCCGGTGGATGGGTACTTCTTCCGGGCGGAGTTTCAGGCGCATTTTGCAACGCTATTGGACGCGCGGGCGTTGGACCCGGACTTTCTGGGGGACCCGTTTGCTCGGTATGGGGGACGGTCGCTGCATGCACGGTCGCACGGGGAATCGTTCCTGGACGTGCTGCAGAACCGGATGGGGGATGGGCTGTTTCTGTTGGACGAACCGGAGTCGGCACTTTCGCCGCAGCGGCAACTGGCGCTGTTGGCGCTGATGCACGACCTGGTGGCGACGGGCGGGACGCAGTTCGTGATTGCCACGCATTCGCCGATTTTGTTGACGTTTCCGGGGGCGCGGATTGTCAATTTTGATGATCCGGGGTTGCCGGTGATGCGGCTGGAGGAGACGGCGCATTATCAGATTACGCGGGGGATTTTGGAGGCGCCGGAGCGGTATTGGCGGCGGTTGATTGAGTTGGAGTGATTTTGGGTTGGGGAGTTGCTGCTTACCAATTCCGGGGTGCCCGCCTTCGCCCTGCGGGCTTCGGTGGGCGAGCCTGGTTCTTGGTTTCAGCGGGAATTGTGGGTCGAATTCCTTACCAATTCCGGGGTGCCTGGCACCGGGGAGAGAGTTTTGGTGGTGGAGGTTGCGTCGGACTGGCCCGGTGCCAGGCAGTGCGCCGGTATAAACCGGCATGTAGTAAGGAATGAAAGAGTCCAACAAGAAAGGAGTAGCGCCCCATCTTGGCCTCGAGTTTTGCGGGTGTCGTCGCGAGGCGGCAGTCGAAG
>CANIFK010000850.1 GCA_947466555.1 Acidobacteriota bacterium
ACTTCGTCCTGCCCTACCTCCCCGCCGGCCCCTACGCCATCACCTGCCAGCTCCAAGGCTTCAAGAAGTGGGAACGCAAAGGCATCCAGGTCCGCATCCAGGACAACATCGAAGTCAACATCACCCTGGAAGTCGGTGCCGCCACCGAAACCATCCAGGTCACCGAGACCACTCCCCTCCTCGCCACCACCGACGCCTCCCTCGGCCAGATCATCGATGAACGCCGCGTCCTCGAGCTCCCCCAGTTCGCCGGCAACGCCATGGACCTCGTCCATCTCGCCCCCGGCACCGTCAACGGCACTAACCTCCGCCTCCGCAAGGCCGGCTTCAACTCCGCCCCCTCCCAGTTCTCCACCGATGGCGGCGGCAACAACCAGAACGAGTTCTCCATCGACGGCGTGTCCAACACCTTCTCCGACGGCACCGCCCCCCGCGTCGCTTTCTCGCCCCCCCAAACCGCCATCAGCGAGTTTAAGGTGCAGACCTCGGCTTTCGACGCCGCCCTCGGCCACACCATGGGTTCCACCGTCAACGTCTCCACCAAGTCCGGCACCAACACCCTCCACGGCGAAGTCCACGAATGGTTCCGCCACTCCGCCCTCGACGCCCCGACGCTTTTCCAAAACCGCTCCGGCCAGAAAAAATCCATCTATCAGGACAACCGCTACGGTGCCTCCGCCGGCGCGCCCGTCTACATCCCGAAGGTCTACAACGGCAAGAACAAAACGTTCTGGTTCTTCGCCTACGAAGCCAACAAGTTCGGCAACCCGGACTCCGGCGGCAATATTCTCTCGACAGTTCCCACCGCCAAAATGCACGATGGCGATCTGTCGGAATACCTCGCCCTCGGCGCCGCCTACCAGGTCTACGACCCCCGCAGCACCGTCCTCACCGGCGGCCGCTACGTCCGCACCCCCTTCACCGGCAACGTCATCCCCAAGTCCCGCCTCGACCCCACCGGCGTCAACCTCATCAACCTCTACCCCCTCCCCAACCAGGCCGGCACCCGCGACTTCCGCAACAACTTCTACCGCTCCGGCAAGGCCCTCGAAGACTACTGGGTCTGGATCACCCGTCTCGATCACGCTTTCAGCGAAAACCACCGCGTCTTCCTCCGCCTCCACCGCGACTTCTGGGAAGAGGACAAGAACCGCAACTTCAATAACGATGTCAACGGCGTCATCCTCAACCGCAATAACAAAGGGCTCGCCTTCGACGACGTCTACGTCTTCAACCCCACCTTCCTGCTGAACTTCCGCTACGGCCTCACCTATCAGGACTTCCCCGAACGCCGCACCTCGCAGGGCTACGATCTATCGAAGTTGGGCCTCTCCTCGACGGTCATCAACCAGTCCCAGAACAAGGCCATCGCCCCCATCCCCCAAACCGCCATCAACCCCTTCTCCACCATCTCGGCCTGGGAATCGCAGGACGGCGTCACCGCCAGCACCACGAACTCCTTCACCGGCAACTTCACCAAACTCCGCGGCAATCACAGCTTCCGCTTCGGCCCCGAGTTCCGCGTCTACCGCGAAAGCCGCAACCGCTTCGGCCCCGCCCTCTCGCCCCAGTACAGCTTCAACGCCAACTTCACCAAGGCCAATGACACCGCCGCCAACCCCACTCTCGGTGGCGAAGTCGCCTCTCTCCTCCTGGGCATCCCCGCCGGCTCCATGAGCGTTACCGACAGCTACATCGAACAGGACAAATACTTGGCCTTCTACTTCCAGGACGACTGGAAGGTCAGCCGCAAACTCAGCGTCAACCTCGGCCTGCGCTACGAATACGAATCGCCCATGACCGAACGTTTCGACCGTGCCGCCATCCATTTCGCAGGCACCACCCCCAGCCCTCTGAACGACGCGGCCCGTGCCAACTACGCCAAGAGCCCCATCCCCGAACTCGCCCCGGCCGACTTCCGCGCCATGGGCGGCCTCACCTTCGCCGGCCCGGGCAACCGCACTTTCTGGAACGCCGAAAAGAACAACTTCCAGCCCCGCTTCGGCTTCGCCTACCAGTTGAAGCCGAAGACCATCATCCGCGGCGGCTACGGCGTCTTCACCGCCTCCATCGGCGTCAACTACTCGAACACCAACCAGACCGGCTTCTCCCAGTCCACCCCCATCCAGGCCTCGCTCGATAACGGCATCACCTATATCGCCAGCACCTCGAACCCCTTCCCCAACGGCCTCATCGCCCCGGTTCGTTCCTCGGCCGGCCTGTCCACCAACCTTGGCCAGGGCGTGACATTCTTCCCCGACAAACGCAGCCATCCGTACTCGCAACGCTTCAGCTTCGGCGTCCAACAGGAACTTCCCTTCAAGTTCATGATCGAAAGCTCCTACGTCGGCAACCGCAATACCCGGCTCAATATCAACCGCGAACTCAGCTACACGCCCGCGCAGTATCTGAGCAACTCGCCCGTCCGCGATCAAACCACGATCGACTTCCTCGGCCGGACATTCCCCAACCCCTTCGCCGGCCTGAATTCGATCTATGGCACGGTCTCCACCCGCGCCAGCCTGCTCCGCCCCTACAGCCAGTTCTCCAGCGTCCAGATCATCGGCGACCCGGCCGGCTACAGCTGGTACCACTCCATGCAGAACCGCATCGAACGCCGCTTCGACTCCGGCTGGACCGTCCAGGCCTCCTACACCTGGTCCAAGGCCATGGAAGCCACCGAGTTCATGAACGCCCAGGACCCCATGCCCTATGAGAGCCTGTCCGCCATCGACCGTACCCATCGCCTCACCGGCTCCGGCATCTGGGAACTCCCCTTCGGCCACAAGCGCAAGTTCGGTTCGAACTGGAACCGGCCCATGGATTTCGTCGCCGGCGGCTGGCAGCTGGGTGGGATCTACCAACGCCAAACCGGCGCCCCGCTCGGCTTCGGCAACCGCATCTTCAACGGCAACCTGAAGAACATCACCCGTTCCAACGACACCAAGAGCGTCGACAGCTGGTTCATCCCCGCCGCCGACGCCGGTTTCGAAACCAACGGCGCCCGCCAGCTGGCCTCCAACCTCCGCC
>CANIFK010000851.1 GCA_947466555.1 Acidobacteriota bacterium
CGCCAACCGGCGTTGAAATCCTAACCCCAACAGCAAAAGAACTCGTTCTTCTTTAACCTACGAAATGAACATTTCCGAAATCAAAGAGTTAATTCAGACCCTCGTCGATTCTGGCGTGGCTGAACTCGAAGTCCAACGCGGCGAAAACCGCGTCCGCATCGTTCGTGGTGGAATCCAGCAGGAAATCATCGTTGCTGGTTCCGCTCCAACGGTTGCCCTCGCCGCCCCGGCGGCTTCCAACCCTGTCGCACACGTCGCGCCGGCGCACGCAGCTCCGCCCGTCGAAGACGAGAAGACGCTCGCCGTGAAGTCCCCGATCGTCGGTACCTTCTACGCCTCTGCCTCGCCCGGCTCCGCCCCGTTCGTCAGTGTGGGCGACGTCGTCAAACCCGGTCAGGTTCTCTGCATCGTCGAATCGATGAAGCTGATGAACGAGATCGAGTGCGAAGTATCTGGCACCATCATCGCCCGGCTTGTCGAAAACGGCGCGCCTGTCGAATATGGCGCTACGCTCTTCACCGTTCGTCCTCACTAAGATGTTCAAGAAGATTCTCATCGCCAACCGGGGCGAGATTGCGCTCCGCGTCGTCTGCGCGTGCAAGGAACTCGGCATCCGTACCGTCGCCGTCTACTCGGAGGCGGATCGCCACTCGCTCCACGTGCGCTTCGCCGATGAGGCCATCTGCATTGGCCCGGCCAAAAGCGCGCGCAGCTACCTCGATATCCCCAGCGTCATCAGCGCCGCGGAAATCTCGAACGTCGACGCCATCCACCCCGGCTACGGCTTCCTCAGCGAAAACGCCGGCTTCGCCGAAGTCTGCGAGGCCAGCGGCATCACCTTCATCGGCCCCAAGCCGGCGGTCATCGAAGCGATGGGTTTCAAGCAACATGCTCGCTCGGCGATGCAGAAAGCCGGCATCCCCATTCTGCCGGGATCTAAGGGCCTCATCGAATCCGCCGAACAGGCGCTCGAAATGGCTGAAGCCGTCGGTTATCCCGTCATCCTCAAAGCCAGCGCCGGCGGCGGCGGCCGCGGTATGCGCGTCGTCAACGAACCCTCCGAACTGCCCAACCTGCTCGCGCAGGCCCAGGCCGAAGCTGGTGCCGCCTTCTCCTGTCCAGACATGTACATGGAGAAGTACATTCGCAAACCGCGCCACATCGAGTTCCAGGTCCTGGCGGACAACTACGGCAACGTGGAAATTCTGGGCGAACGCGAATGTTCCATTCAGCGCCGTCACCAGAAGCTGATTGAAGAATCGCCCAGCCCGCGCGTCACCCCAGAGATGCGCAAGACGATCGGCGACTCGCTGAAGAAGGCCATGCGCGAGGTCGGCTACACCAACGCCGGCACCGTCGAATTCCTCATGGACGAGGACGGCAGCCTCTACTTCATCGAAGTGAATGCCCGCGTCCAGGTGGAACACCCGGTCACCGAAATGGTCACAGGCGTCGACATCGTCAAGGCGCAGATCCGCATCGCCGCCGGCGAAAAACTGAGCGATATTCTCACAGAGCCCGTCACCATGCGCGGCCACGCCATTGAGTGCCGCATCAACGCCGAGAACCCGGTGACCTTCACCCCCAGCCCCGGCAAGATTACCGGTCTGAATCTGCCCGGTGGCATCGGCGTCCGCGTCGATACCTGGGCCTATTCCGACTGCGTCATCCCGCCCTACTACGACTCCCTCGTGGCCAAGCTCATCTGTCACGCCGGCAGCCGCCAGGAAGCCATCAACCGCTCCCTGCGCGCCCTCGACATGTTCATCGTCGAAGGCATCCATACCTCCATCCCCCTCCACCAGCGCATTCTGCAGGATCCGGAGTTCCAGGCGGGAGATATCGATACCGGCTTCATCGCCCGCTTCCTCGATAAATCTAAAACCGCCGGGTCTTAGTGCCGGGCGGCGCTGTCAGTTTTCGGCAGGGGTCCGGTTGCATCGCTCAATCACGACGATGTCCACCGGGCCCCTGCCGGCTTTGAGCCGCAGGCCAAGCTGCTCCGGCATGGCAGCGAACAGGCTCATGCCCCCCTGCGCCCCGTTGGCGTGTTCTGGCGCCCATTCCAATCTCACCCGGTAAATGCCGTCCAGACCGGTCTGATCAACGACCGATTTCTCAAGCTCCGGGAATCCGGAAAGTACTGCGGCAAATCGCTTCATTGAGATGCCGAACGTACCGGTGTCGAAGACACCGCCCCGATAGGTCGTTACGCCGGTCGCGGCGGAATCGGCAAGCCGTTGCATCTTCGGCCCGCCCGGCTGGGTAACGAGATGAAGCACCGGCAGGCGCCGCACCGCGCGCCGGGTCTTCAGTTGAAACCGCTCCGCAAGCAGCGCCTGCATCATCTGTAGACACTCCGCGCGCCCAGCCCGAATTGCGGGCCTCGCCTCAATGTCGAACCGCTCCGTACCGAACCAGCCCGGTGCGTCTGCAATCTGAAACGCCTTCACGTCGAAAGCCTGCTCCACGATCATCGTAAACGGCATGTTTCGGATACTGACTTTGCCGCCGGAACCACAGATTCCCGTTCCCCCAATCGCATTGGAGTCACTGCGATTCACCCGAATAGAGGCAACGTCAAATGGGTCAGCCCGCGTAAGAAACGTGCCTGCGGCCAGCAAAAAGTAAAACCAGCGCGCCATCGTGCCCCGATTGTAGCAATCCGCGACACCACGGCCGGGGCCCGGCGCGGACCAATAGTAAAATAAGGAGCTTGACCCTCCCTTCCCTCTTCGATCTTTCTCTCATTGGGCGCCGCGACACTCCCGCATTGGAGTGGAACGGCGCCCATTTCACGTTCGGCGACATCGACGACCGCGCGTCCCGCATGGCCAACCTCCTCGCCGCCCGCGGCCTCGAAAAAGGGGATCGACTCTGCGTCTACCTCGCCAACTGCCTTGAATACATCGATCTCTACCTCGCCGCCACCCGCCTCGGCGTCATCTTCGTCCCCGTCAACGTCCTCTACCGTGACCGTGAAATCCGCCACATTCTCCACGACGCCGCACCCAAAGCCCTCATCAC
>CANIFK010000852.1 GCA_947466555.1 Acidobacteriota bacterium
AGATTGGCTTCAACTCTTCAACGGCAAGAACCTGAAGGGCTGGTCGCCCAAGATCACCGGCTACCCCTACAACGAAAACTTCGCCAACACCTTCCGCGTGCGCGACGGTCTTCTGCAGGTTCGCTACGACGGCTACGACGAGTTCAAAGAGCGCTTCGGCCACCTCTTCTACAAGAACCCGTACTCCTACTACATCATCGCCGTCGAGTACCGCTTCACCGCCGACCAGGCCAACAAAGGTCCCGCCTGGGCCACCCGCAACAGCGGCATCATGATCCACGGCCAGGACCCGGCCACCATGGGCAAGGACCAGAACTTCCCCATCTCCATCGAAGTGCAGCTCCTCGGCGGCCTCGGCAAAGGTCCGCGCACCACCGCCAATCTCTGCACCCCCGGCACCAACGTCGAACGCGACGGCAAGCTCTTCACCCCGCACTGCCTCAACTCCAAATCCAAGACCTACGATGGCGACCAGTGGGTCCGCGTCGAAGTGAAGGTGCTCGGCAGTGAGAAGGTGGAACACATCATCGACGGCGAAGTGGTGCTCTCCTACGAAAAGCCCCAGATGGGCGGCGGCGCCGTCAACAACCTCACCCCCGGCGTCTTCCAGGAAGGCAAAATCCTCACCGGCGGCTCCATCTCCCTCCAAAGCGAAAGCCACCCGGTCGACTTCCGAAAAGTCGAACTCCTCGACCTCGAAGGCTGCATGGACACCAAGGCGAAGAACTTCAAGAGCTACTTCGTAAAGGCCGCCAACTCGCGCTGTAAGTACTAGCCCAGAACGCGGCGGCCCCGGCCAGCGCCAGCGCTACGGACCACACCGCCGCGTCCCATCCCCATCGCGCCGCGATCCACGGCATCAACAGCGGCGCGGCAAACTGCGCCAGGTTCCCGATCCCATTCGCCAGCCCGTAGCCCGCCCCCGGGCTATCAGCGGAGTTCGTCAACACGGCCCACCAGAACGCCCCCTCGCACGCCACCACCAGTCCATACGCCGCCGTGATCAGCGTCAACACCGCAACCGGGCTCACCATCCACGTCGACGCCGCCAGCATCACGCCACTCCCCGCCAGCCCAATGAAGATAGGCCGCCCCCGCCCCCATCGCGGCGCCATCAGGTCCGTCACCCATCCGCCCAACGGCATCATCACCCCGCCCGCCACCTGCAGCAGCGTCGCGAACAAAGCGCTCTGTTCCTCAGGAAAATGCCGGATTTCTCGAAAATAGTAGAAGCTCCACGAGTCGCCAAAACTGTAGAAATAGCTGATGCAGAAATACTGCAGCGATAACAATACCAGCGGCCGGCTCAGTCGCAAAAACTCCCTCTGTTCTGTCGCCACCGCATGCGTCATCGGCACCCGCCAAACCCACAATCCGAAGAATCCCAACGTCAGCCCAGCCACCGCCAGGAACGCCCCCTGCCATCCCCACCAGCGGCTCAACCCCAATACCAGCATCGGCGCCACCGCCGCGCCAATGTTCGATCCCGCGCCAACCAGGCCCTGCACACTGGCGAACTGTTCGCTTGGAAACGCCAGCGTCATACTCCCACACGCCGGATAAAAAACGGCCGAAAAAACGCCAAACGCCAACCGCAGCGCCAGGAACCCAAACAGCACGGAAACCGCCGCATTCCCCGCCAGCGCCGCTGCCGTAATCAGCCCGCAAATCCCCAACACCCGCGCCGCCCCGTACCGGTCCGCCAGCCACCCCGACGGCCACATCATCACCGCATACCCCAGCCAAAACGCCGCGAATATCTGCCCCAGTTCCGCCTCACTGAATCCGTACTGCTTGGCAATATCCGGCCCGGCCACGCTCATCGCGTTCCGCCCAAGATAATTCACAGTAATCGAACCCACCATCCACCCGAGTAACTGCTTCCGCCCCATAGGCAAGCAGTGTATCGTGGTCCCATGACCCGCCGCCGAATTCTTCTCTTCACCGCTGTCCCGCTAACGGCCCAATTTCCCGGCGGCATCTTTTCCAAACTGAAAACAAATCCCAAACTCGCCGACGGCCTCAAAGAAGCGCTCCGCATCGGCACCAACAACGCCGTCTCCCTCACCGGTCGCCTCGATGGCTACTTCGCCAACGAAGTCATCAAAATCCTTCTCCCCGAACCCATCCGCAAAATCGAAAAAGCCCTCAGAATCGCCGGATTTGGCCGAAAACTCGATGAACTCGTTCTCGGCATGAACCGCGCCGCCGAAGCCGCCGCCCCCTTCGCCAAGGACATCTTCGGCGACGCCATTCGCCAAATGACCTTCGCCGACGCCCAGAAAATCTTCAAAGGGTCCGACACCGCCGCCACCGATTACTTCCGCGAAAAAACCACTCCTCAGCTAACAACGCTCTTCCGCCCGCCCGTCGCCAAAGTCATGGGCGAAGTCGGCGTCACCCAGCAGTTCCAGCAGTTTTTCACGCAGATCTCGAAACTCCCCTTTATGAAACTGGAGAAGCTCGATCTCGAAACCTACGTCGTCGATCGCTCCCTCTTCGGTCTCTTCCACGTCCTCGGCCAGGAAGAAACGAAGATCCGTCGCGACCCCGCCGCCCGCGTCACCGCCATCCTCAAAGACGTCTTCGGCCAGCGTTAGCCCGGCAACGGCAGCGGCAGGAAATCGTAGTCCAGAATCATCTTCTCCTGCAGCGCCCGAAGCAGCTCATCCTGAATCGCCGCATGCTCCGGCTTGCCAATCAGGTTGTTCAACTCAGACGGATCGTTGTCCAGGTCGAACAACTCCAGCACCGGCCGCGGCAGCGTGAAATACGCCCGGTCCAACTCCGCCGGCAAGCTCCGCGCATCATGCGCCGCCTTCACCTGTTTCCACCCCGGATCGTTCGCCGAATCCACCGGCGAATACTCCATATGCGGCGTGCAGTTGTAGATCAGCTTCCAACGCGGCGTCCGCACGCAGCGCGCCAAATCAAACGTCGATGACTTCGTCGTCGCCGTCATCGGCGCATTCCCATGCGGTCCCCGCTGGCCAAAAATGTAACGCCGCCCCTCGTACCGCGCGCCCT
>CANIFK010000853.1 GCA_947466555.1 Acidobacteriota bacterium
AACTTCGGGTTCCCCGCGGCGAATATTAACGCCGCTGGTGTGGGCACGATCACGAGCGCGGCCGAGCCGCGGCGGGTGCAGTTCGCGCTGAAGGCGGTGTTTTAGAGCAGGGTGACTTCGTCGCCTTCGCGGATGAGTCCAGGGGATTCGACGGCGGTATCGAGCGCCATGGTGCCGTCGAGTTCCCGGACGATGTTTTGGAGGACGCGGCGGTCCTGGACGAGCGTGTCGGGGTCGTAGGTGGTCATGACGCAGCGGCCGCGGAGTTGGGCCGGGGCGAGGATGACGTTGCCGATTTTGAGGCGGCGGCCGGGCCATTGGCGCTCGGCGAGGTCTTCGACGCCGCCGATGATGATGTTGGGGCGGAGGCGGCGGGAGTCGATGGACATGTGGCCGATGGCGCCATCGGTGGCGACGAGGAGCGGGAGGATGTCGAAGCGCTCGGGGCCGGTGTAGTGGGTGAGTTGGGCGCCGGGGCCGGCGATCGATTGGACGAGTTCGCGGATGGCGGGCGCGTTCCAGGGAAGGCCGTTGATTTCAACTTCGTTTTGGGCGTTTAGTTTGGCTCTTAGGCCTAGCAGCTTGTGATGGGTGCGGGCGGTGACGAGGCGGCCGTTGGGGCCGACGACCAGGATCTGGCGGTCGTGGGCGAGGCCGAGGGGCGTGACTTGGGATTCGGCGATGCGTTCGCCGGCCATGGATTTGGCGGGGTAGCGCCAGATTTCCTTGATGTACATGGTATTTTTGGACACACTTCGGGTGTGATCCGTCCTTTTTGGGGTTACATGATGGGCCGGATTTCCGCGGTTGGGGGCGGGAATTCGGGGTTGTTGACAGGCTGCGCCGGTTCGGGCTGTGGGGCGGGGACCGGCTTTTCGGTGGCGACTTGCGGTGTGGTCTCGGGCTCGTCGTTTGTTTTCAACGAGTCTTGGGACGGTCCCGCGGTGGCGAAGTGTTTCTTGAGGCGGAGGATGTCGGACTCCAGCCGGGACACTTCGAGGTTGAGACGGCGGAGGCGCACGTCGAGGCGGTTGATGATGTCGCCTTTGCTGGAGAGAAATAGCTCCATGTCGATGACGGTGGTGGCGGTGCCGGTGAAGGCGTCGGCCAGGTATTCGCGACGGACGGCGAGGAGGCGGTCGATTTCCCAGAGGTTGGCAACGAGTTGATTGACACGCCGGGCTACGTAGGCGTTGGACGGCTGCCAGAGGGCGACCATTTCGTTGCAGAACTCGTCGTAGAGATCCTTGTCGATGAGGTGGCCGAGGGTGTCCTGGGTGGCGTAGAGGCCGTGTTGGACGGAGGCGGTTTTCGCGTTTTTGATGCCTTCGGGCGTTTTCGGGCCCTGGGACTTGGCGCCGTTGATCCGGGCGGATTCGGCGCGGCGGTTGGAATGGTTTTGGAGAGCCATATCACCTTCAGTCTAGTGAGGGGTTGGCTAGCAACCGGCGGCTTGGGATTTTCCGATTTGGCCGTATGTCGTTGGATGGATTGGGGTTGTTGGTTGGAAAATAAATCCATTTACCTTGTGACTGACTTTTCCACAGGGACGTATTACGGGGAATAGGGATAGGAGGAAATTGGTAATTGCGGTGACTGTCCCTAATTTATTTTGTCGTTGATGGAGGCGAGGCGGCGGCGCATGAGGCCGTCGTCGTCGAATTCCCAGAGTTCGTTACCGTAGGATTTGAATTGCTCGCCGGACTCGTTGTGCCACGTGTATTCGAATGTCACGGCGATGCGGTTGCCGTTGAAGGTCCAGAGGGTCTTCTTCAGCTTGTAGTCGAGTTCCTTGGCCCACTTGCGGCGGAGGAAGGCCTTGATCTCGTCGCGGCCGCGGAGGAACTCGGAGCGGTTGCGCCACTCCGAGTCCGGCGTGTAGGCCAGGGCTACACGCTCGGGGTCGCGGGAGTTCCAGGCATCCTCGGCGGCTTGCACTTTGGCCAAGGCGGTTTCGAGGGTGAATGGAGGTTTCATGGTTAGAGGGCCAGGTCGACGACGGGGAAGTCGACTTCGGTTTGGGCGACGTTGTTGAAGTAGTTGGTAAAGATGTTGAGGCCCACGTGGGAGACGATTTCGGTGATTTCGGCTTCGGTGTAGCCGCTCGCGCGGATGGCGTCCAGATCCCCATCTGTGGCGAGGCCACGCTGGACGACGAGTTTCTGGGCGAACTGGAGGGCGGCGTCGATCTTGGGATCGGCGCTGTGGGCGTGGCGGCTTTGGGCGAGTTCCTCGGGCTTGACGCCGGTCATTTTGCCGATCGTCGTGTGGGCGGAGAGGCAGTATTGGCAGGAGTTGGCCTGGGCGACGGCGATGGCGATCTGTTCGCGGAGCTTGGCGTTGAGCACGCCGGTGGCCAGGGCGCCGGAGAAGCTGAGGTAGCCTTCGAGGGCGGCCGGGGAGTGGGCCAGGGTCTTCATGAGGTTGGGTGTCATGCCGATTTTGGCTTGGACGGCGTTGAGGAGGTCCTTGGCTTTGCCGGAGGCGTCTTGGGTTTGAATGGGTTGTATGCGGGGCATGCCTTCTATAGGGCACGGGAGTGCCCATTGTTAAGTTGTTGGTTTCATTCTGTTTTCAGAGTTGTTGATTTTCATGATTTATCAGTTTTCACGAACATTTTGTGGTATTTCATGATTATGGACCTTTCGCAGTTGCCTTCCATTCTGGTGGCGTTGGCCGAACAGCGGTCGCTGGATGATGTGTTGCGGACGATTCTGGAGATATTGGCGCGGCAGCCGGAGGTAGGGTTGGCGCGGGTTTGGTTGTTGGAGAGAGACTCGGATTGTCCGGTTTGCCGGGGTGGGGGTGGGGAGCGGGCGTTGCATTTGCGGGCAAGCGTGGGGAAGCCTTGGGCGGAGGGGGCCAATTGGGATGGGACGACGGGGAGTTTTCATCGGGTGGAGCTGGGGAGTCCGTTGAAGTTGGGGCATATTGCGCGAACGGGGGAGGCGATTCAGATTCCGCGGCTGGCGGATGACTCGCGGTGGGTTCGGCATCCGGAGTGGGCTGCCGGGGAGGGGTTGGT
>CANIFK010000854.1 GCA_947466555.1 Acidobacteriota bacterium
CAGCAACGCCGCCACTCCCAAAATCTTTCTCATCAATTCCCCTCGCACCTACCACTCTAATCCTCGCGGCCCCCACGTAACACTTCCCCGGTTTGGATACTCTAAAGAACCAGGCACCACCATGAAGAAACTCCTCCTCCTGCTCGTCCTCGCCGTCGCCGGCTTCTGGCTCTACCGCTCCATCAGCCACAAGGACGAAGCCCCGCAACCCGTCCCTGTCGCCGCCAGCCCCAACAAAGCCATCCCCCAAAAGGAAGCCACCGCTGGCTCGTCGCTCAACGCCGCCTTCCCTAAATCCAACGGCGATTTCGTCATCCGCTTCACCCAGGAAAAGGACGGGTTCTCGCAAGCCGAACTCCTCAAAGGTCCCGTTAAAATGGCCACCCTCTCCGTCTCCGATACCGCCGCCAACCCCTCCTCCCGCGACAAGTTCAAAACCGCCACCAAAAAGATTGCCGGCCACCCCGCTGCCGCCGTCGGCGCCCAGGGCACCGCCCTCCTCGTAGCCGACCGCTACCAGGTCCAGGTCCGCTCCCTCGTGCAAACCTTCTCCGCCGCCGACCGCGAAGCCTGGCTCGAAAAATTCAACCTCGCCGCCCTTGGCAAATAGGAAACCCCATGTCTGATTCCATCGATCAAATCATCGACGCCCTCCCCCAGTCCGGCCTCACCGTCCGCGCCCTCGGCGCGCTCGATTACATCGTTCCCGGCTCCTGGGAAAACCTGACTGGCTTCGACAACACCATCCAGCAGATCACCGGCGAATCCGATCCCGACATGGTCGCCCGCATCCGCGCCCGCGCCCTCGAACTCTTCAACGACCCCTCGCAAGGCTACCAGCGCGCCCTCTACCTCTACCGCCTCGCCGATCAAGTGGACTCCAAAGTCGGCCTCGCCGCCCTCGCCCACAAAGCCGGCGAATCCTTCAGCCTCCTCTCCTTCCTCGACCGCATCACCCCCTCCCCCGAAAAGGCTCAGCTCGCCGACCTCGCGATGAAAGTCGTCGTCGAATCCGTCGCCTTCTGCTCCCTGAACGGCTTCCCCGGCGATAGCGTCAGCGACTTCGCCGCCGCCGTCGGATCGTTCGAAAAGACGAATCTCATCCGCATGTCGTCCATCATCGTCTTCGACGGCCTCATCCCCCTCGGCCCCGATTTCGCCCGCAAACTCACCGAAATCGATCTCTCCGCCATCGAAGACAACGCCCTCTACCAGCGCCTCCGCGGCTACGTCCCGGACAACGTAGTGGACATCGTCAACGGCGCCGCCGGCTCTCTCGGCGACTTCGCCGCCAACCACGGCATCACCCTCGAAAACTCCCTCGGCCGCCTCAACGGCATCATCGAGTTCTCCGACGACAAGCTCGACTACCTCGCCGCCCTCCTCGACATGAGCGTCAACTACATGGAGCACACCGGCGCTCAATCCGTCGCCCGCAGCCTCATCGAACGCGCCGTTGGCGAGGTGTAGGGACCGGATATACTCGACAGTAGAGATGCTATGAGCCGCGTCGAGCAACTGGAACAGCAAATCGCTGCTTTGGACAGTGAAGAGTTGCGAGTCTTGCGGGAGTGGTTTGCACGCTTTGACTCTGATGACTGGGATCGCCAGATCGCCGCAGACGCAAGAGACGGAAAGCTCGCCCGCCTCGCCGAACGAGCTCTGAAGGATCACGCTGCCGGTCTCTCCTCCGAACTGTGACTCACCGCGCTACCCCGACTTCTGGGAGTGCTATCGTCAGTTGCCCCCTAACGTGCAGAGTACTGCGGATCGGGCATTCGCCCTTCTGAGAGGGAATCCACGACATCCCTCTCTTCATTTCAAGAAAGTCGATGCGTATTGGTCCGTGCGAGTCGGAATGCATCATCGGGCGCTGGCTGTGCCCATCCTGGAGGGCGTGCTGTGGTTCTGGATTGGCAGTCATGCCGAGTACGACAACATCGTCGGGTAAACCTGGTTACCCCCGCCAAATCCGCTTCATGAGCAGCGCGGGCTGCCACTCACCACGTCGACACCCACATCACCGAATTCGACACGTCCGCCGTCGACGACAATGTCCAATACCAGCGCCTCCGCGGCTACGTCCCGGAAACGTAGCGGATATAGTCAATGGCGCCGCCGGCTCTCTAGACGACCTCGCCGCCCTCCTCGACATGAGCGTCAACTACATGGAGCACACCGGCGCCCAATCCGTCGCCCGCAGCCTCATCGAACACGCCGTCGGCGAAGTCTAACCCTACCGGATCAACTCCAACGGTCGGCCCTTCAATACACCCGTCACCATGCGGACCCGCGTCGTGTCCTGCGTAATCTGGTAATCTTCCGGAGTCATAATCGCCTCCTGAATCTTCCGGTACGGCAACCCCGTATCGCCAAACCGCCGCATCCACGAAAGCGTCAGTCGATGCATCCGCTCCTGCACCTGCTTATGCGAACCGGCTCCAAACAAATTGGTGTTCTCCCACCGGTCCGCCTGCCGGTCGTACAGACAGTTCCACGCAGTCCCCGGCCGCCCGAATAGCGTCTTCCGGTACCGGCTATCCACGCCCCCGCTCGTATCGAACGCGTACGTGTATCGCCGCGTATAAACGCCGCGCCAGTCCACCGGAAACAGAAACAGCGGCACCGAAGCCACCGCATTATCCCGGCGCTTGATCATCGCCTCGCTCAGGTCCTTCCCCTCGCAACTCGCCGGTGGCCGCAACCCCACCAGACGCAACAGCGTCGGCATCAGGTCCAGCGTGCCCACCATCAATTCGCTCACCCGCGGCGCCAGCACGCCCGGATAGCGAATCAACATCGGAACCCGAACCGATTCCGACTCCGGCCGCAGCTTGTTCGCCGTGAATCCGTGCGACAACGCCAGGTCGCCATGATCCGACGTGAAAACCACCAGCGTATTCTCGTCCAGCCCCTTCTCCTTCAACTTCTCCATCACCATGCCGAACGCCCGATCGATCGTCGTGCACATCGCGTAGTAGCCCTGATAGAGCTTCCGCGCCGACGGCGTGTCCGCGCA
>CANIFK010000855.1 GCA_947466555.1 Acidobacteriota bacterium
CTGCTGGCCGACCGGGTGACTCGATGGATCGACCGCTGGCTGCCCCGGCCCCACCAGGCGCATCCCTATCCCGCCGTGCGATTTGATGCCAAACATCCAAGGTAGGAGCCGTATGCGGTAGTGCCGCTCGTACGGATCTGTGCGGGGGGCGGGTCGTGAGGCCCGTCCCTACCGCGACCCCCGGGAATGGTGAGCAAGGAGACAGGACGCAAGGAATCACGACGCAAAGAATGGGAACCCGCAGCGCCAACCAGCCCTCCGCCACCCCAATTCGAAAAATAGCCTGACCATAATCCCGCGCATTCCACGCCTGAACCAGCAGCGGACCAACCATGACCAACTTCATCTACGCCGGCCTAGCCATCAACGCGGTCTTCTTCATCTCCCTATTCGCCCTCAACTCCACCAGCGCATTGAGCGATTGGCACCGCGAGGCCAACTGGCTCCTCGTCCTGCTCGCCATCTGGGTCCTCGGCGCCTTTCTCTTCCAACGCATCGGCTGGACGTGGCTGGCGGCGGCCAGGTCCTGGTTCACGGCGATCCTCCTGCCAGCCCTAACTCTCGTCGGCGTCTTCTTCATCGGCTGGATCGCCCAAACCTTCAAAGGCCCCGGCGCCTTCCGCTAGCCAACAAAAAAAGCCACGCCCGAAAGCGTGGCTTAACAAAACCAAACCAGAGTTAATCCTTCAAAAACTGCTTAATCGCCCGAACCGCCTGCCGGGTCCGATGCGGATTCTCAATAAACGAGAACCGCACATACCCCTCGCCCAAAGGCCCAAATCCAATCCCCGGACTCACCGCCACCAGCGCCTTCTCCATCAACAACTGCGCAAATTCCAAAGACGTCAAATGCCGGAACTTCTCCGGAATCCGCGCCCACAGGAACATCGACCCCTTCGGCGACTCCACCGGCCACCCCGCCGCGTTCAACCCCGCCACCAGCACATCGCGCCGGTGCTCGTACACATCGCGAATCTTGACGGTCTCTTCCTCGCACTCCCGCAACGCCACGATCGACGCAATCTGAATCGGCTGAAACGTCCCGTAATCCAGGTAGCTCTTAATCCGCGACAACGCGTAGATGATCTTAGCGTTCCCCAGACAGTACCCCACGCGCCACCCGGCCATGTTATAGCTCTTGGACATCGAGAAAATCTCAACGGCGATATCCTTCGCCCCCGGCACTTCCAGAATCGATGGCGGCTTATACCCATCAAACCCCAAATCGGCGTAAGCAAAATCGTGAACAATCCACGACCCATGCTCCTTCGCCAGCGCCACGATCTCCTTCATGAAATCCAGATCCACGCACGTCGTCGTCGGATTGTGCGGGAACGAAATGAGGATGACCTTCGGCTTCTTAGCGGCGGTCGCATACAGGTCTTTCAACCCCTGCAAAAACGTCGCCGCATCAGGCATCGGCAACATAATCGCCTCGCCCTCGGCCATGATCACGCCGTACTGGTGAATCGGATACGCCGGGTTCGGCGACACCACGGCATCGCCCGGAGCGATGATCGCAAACAGCAAATGCGCAATCGCGTCCTTGGCGCCAATCGTGACAATCGCTTCCTTCTCCGGGTCCAGCTCCACGCCGTAATTCTTCTTGTACCGCTTCACAATCTCGTTGCGAAGCTGCGGAATCCCGCGCGACATCGAATACCGGTGGTTCTTCATCTGTCGCGCCGCTTCGACAAGCTTATCGACGATGATCGTGGGCGTTTCCCCGTCCGGGTTGCCCATGCCGAAGTCCACCACATCCTGCCCTGCTGCTCGTGCTTTTGCCTTCAGCTCGTTGATCACGGCGAAAACATAAGGGGGCAACTTGGCGATGCGGTAGAACTGCTCGGTTTCAGACATGGGTGTAGTGTTTATCCTCTTTGGGTTGTAATAAAGGGCCGATCTTTATGCGGGGACGGCTTCGGTTGCCGCTTCCGCGATCTGCTCTTTGAATTTGCATTCCTTGTTCGGGCACTGTGCGAACACGCCCGCTTTCAGGAATTTCTCGATGAGATGGTTGCTGCCGCAGTCCGGGCACTTACGGTCAATCGGCTTGCCCCAGGCGACGAACTCGCACTTAGGATACTTGTTGCAGCCGTAGAACGTCTTGCCGCGCTTGCTGCGCCGCTCAATAATGTCGCCCTCGTGGCAATCCGGGCACTTCACGCCCACCGTCTTCTGCTTCACGTACTTGCAGGTCGGGTAGTCGGAACACGCCGTAAACTCACCAAAACGGCCGGACTTCGTCACCAGATTCTTACTGCACTGCGGACACAGCTCGTCCAGCTTCACATCCGGCTGCTTCTCGGTCTGGCCCAATTGCCGCGTCGTCTTGCAATCCGGATAACCCGTGCAAGCCATGAACTGGCCAAAACGGCCCTTCTTCAAAACCATCGGACGCCCACAGTTCGGACAGTACTCGTCCTCGCCCTGCTCGCCCAGGTCCTCGCTCGCCGTCGTCGGCAACTCGCGCGTGCTGGTGCACTCCGGGTACCCCGTGCAGGCGATAAAGCTGCCATGCCGGCCCCACTTGATCACCATCGCCTTGCCGCACTTGTCGCAGATGAAGTCCGTCGGCTTCTCCATCCGCTTGATGTCGGTCATCTGCACGGCCGCCCGTTCCAGATCCGCCGAGAACTTCTCGTAGAACTCCGCCATCGCCGCGCGCCAGTCGATCTTGCCGTCTTCGATGTCGTCCAGCTCGCCTTCTAAGCGCGCCGTATACAACACATCGAAAATGTCGCCAAACGACTCGAGCAACAAATCCGTGACAACCGTGCCAAGCTCCGTAGGCGCAAACTTCCCGCCCTCTTTCTTGACGTACTCGCGCTCCTGGATCGTCGACAGAATCGACGCATACGTCGACGGCCGTCCCACGCCCTTGGCTTCGAGCTCCTTCACCAGCGTCGCTTCCGTAAACCGCGGCGGCGGCTCCGTAAAATGCTGCTCCGGTTCAATCGACTTGAACTTCAGCTCTTCGCCCTGCGTCACCGCCGGCAGCTTCCGCGTCGCGTC
>CANIFK010000856.1 GCA_947466555.1 Acidobacteriota bacterium
CTTCGTCCAGCACGACCGCATCGGCGCCGTCGGCTTCTGCGCCGGTGGTGGCAACGTATGGGATCTGGCCCTGAACCTGCCCGAACTCGCCGCCGCCGTCCCGTTCTACGGTGCCCCGGCCCCGCCCATCGCCCAGCTCGCCGATCTCCAGACCCCAACCCTGATGATCTACGCCGAGCGTGACCGTGCCCTCACCACCAGCATGGGACCCGTCATGGTGGAACTCCTGGCTCGCCAGAAGACCTTCGCCTTCCGCGTTTATGAAGGGGCCGCCCACGCGTTCCACAACGACACCGGCGCCGCCTACAACGCCGACGCCGCCTGCGCCGCCTGGGCCGATACGATCACTTACCTCAACAAGTGGCTCCGCGCCCCCCGCGCATAACCGAAACGGCATAAGGCGATATACTCGCCCTATGCCGCCCGACGATCGAAAACTCGCCGACCTGAGCGGAATTGGCAAAGCAATGCTCGGAGATTTCGCATTGCTCCAAATCCGCTCAGTCGACGACCTAGCCTCCGCCGACCCCGACCGCCTCTTCACCGACCTCTGCAAACTCACCAACTCCCGCCAGGACCCCTGCGTCCTCGACACCTTCCGCTGCGCCGTCGCCCAGGCCCGCGACCCCCGTCTCCCCAAAGAACAGTGCGATTGGTGGTACTGGAGCCGCCAACGCAAAGCAGGAAAAGTATGATCGCCGTAAAAATCGCCAACGGCGCCGTCACCGTCATCGACGCGCCCAAACCCCGCGGACAGGTCCTCATCAGAATGACCACCGCCGGCATCTGCAACACCGACCTCGAACTGAAAGCCGGCTACTACGGCTTCCAAGGAATCCCCGGCCACGAGTTCGTCGGCATCGTCGAAAAAGGGCCGGACGAGTGGCTCGGCAAACGCGTCGTCGGCGAAATCAACCTCGCCTGCGGCAAGTGCAGTTGGTGCCATCGCGGCCTCGGCCGCCACTGCCCGAAACGAACCGTACTCGGCATCGTCAAACACCCCGGAGCCTTCGCCGAATACCTCACGCTCCCCGCCGAAAACCTCCTCGAAGTCCCCAAAAACCTGCCCGACGAAGAAGCCGTCTTCACCGAACCGGTAGCCGCGGCGTGTGAAATCCTCGAACAGCTCAAGATCCCCAAGGGCAGGGAAGCCGCCGTTCTCGGGGACGGCAAACTCGGCCTCCTGATCGGCCAGGTCCTACTGGCGAACGGCATCCAAGTCCACCAGTTCGGCCGCCATCCCGACAAGCTCAAAATAGTGAACCGTCGTGGCGCCATCGTGGGCAAAAAGATCCCAACCGCCCGTTTCGAATATGTGGTCGACGCCACCGGCAGCGCCGAAGGCCTGGCCCAAGCCGTGGCCATGTGCCAACCCCGAGGAACGGTCGTAATGAAGTCAACGGTGGCCAATAAGGTGCCCGTCGATATGGCCGCCGTAATCGTTCCCGAAATCACACTATTAGGATCCCGCTGCGGCCGATTCGCCCCCGCCCTAAAGATCCTGAAGGAGCGCAAGATCGACGTACAAAGCATGATCGCCGCCGACTACGAGCTAAAGGACGCCGAAAAAGCCTTCACCCACGCCGCCACCCGCGGTACCCTCAAAGTCCTCCTCAGAAATCCCCTGGTACCGTGACACCAGCGAAGTCCTAAATCCCCGAAAACCCCGATATGAACCGACGTCAATTCCTAGCCACCTCCGCCGCCCTCGCCGCCCAAGCCCCCAAGCGCCGCAACATCGTCTTCATCCTCAGTGACGATCACCGCTACGACGCCATGAGCTGCGCTGGCCACCCCTGGCTCCAAACGCCGAACCTCGACCGCCTCGCCGCCGGCGGCGCCCACTTCCAGAACGCCTTCGTCACTAGCAGTCTCTGCTCCCCCAGCCGCGCCTCCATCCTCACCGGCCTCTACATGCACGCCCACAAGGTCGAAGACAACTTCAGCCCGCTCAACGAAGCCCTCCCCACCTTCCCCCAAATCCTCCAGAAATCCGGCTACCGCACCGGCTTCTACGGCAAGTGGCACATGGGCGGCGACAGCGACGAACGCCGCCCTGGCTTCGACGACTGGTACAGCTTCTTCGGCCAGGGCCAGTACGAAAACCCACCCGTCAACGACAACGGCACCCACAAAACCGAAACCGGCAACATCACCGACATCCTCACCACCCGCGCCTGCCAGTTCATCGACCGCAACGCCAACCGCCCCTTCTGCCTCTACCTCTCCCACAAAGGCGTCCACTTCCCCTTCCAACCCTCCGCCCGCCACAAAAAACTCTACGCCGACAAACCCGTCCCCCGTCCCAAAACCATCTGGAAAAACGACGATCTCGACGCCCAGCTCCCCGACTGGGTCAAGCGCCGCCGCTACACCCGCCACGGCGTCGAAGGCCTATTCGGTCAAGTCATTAGTTACGAGGATGCCTACCGCGATTACATGCGCTGCCTCCTCGCCATCGATGATAGCGTCGGCGAAGTAACAAAGAAGTTAGAAGAAAAGGGCCTCCTCAACGACACCCTAATCGTCTACATGGGTGACAACGGCTACATGTGGGGCGAACACGGCCTGGTCGACAAGCGCGCCATGTACGAACCGTCGATGCGAGTCCCGCTGATCGCCCACTGCCCGTCCCTCTTCCCGAAGGCCCAAAAGCCCAAGGAAATGGTGCTGAATCTCGATCTCGCCCCCACGTTCCTGGAAGCCGCCGGCGTCACCAACACACCCAAAATGCACGGCCAATCCTGGCTCCCAGTCCTGACAGGCAAGTCCACCAACTGGCGCAAAGATTTCATTTACGAGTACGCCTGGGAGCGCGACTACCCCTACACCCCCACCATCACCGGCCTCCGAACAGAGCAATACAGCCTGATGTTATCCGAAGGCCTCTGGGACATCGACGAGTTATACGACATCCAAAAGGACCCCGACCAGCTCAACAACTTACTAAGTGGCGCCAGAATCGGCTATAAGCGCGGCCGCATGATCGAACAGATCACCGACCCCAAG
>CANIFK010000857.1 GCA_947466555.1 Acidobacteriota bacterium
CGCAAACAGCAAATCCGCTTCCGTATCACCCGCCCCCGCGTCGACCCCCGCGACCGCGGACTCGACCCCGCCCAACCCCTCCTCCTATCAGCCGAAAACGAAACCACCAAGGACTCCGGCTTCTACCGCCTTTCCCAAAACACCCAACCCGAAAAACTCGTAATGTCCCCCAAGCGCTACAGCGCCCCCGTGCTAGCCAAAAAGGCCGACGTAGCCCTCATCACCGCCTCCCGCTTCGACGAATTCCCCGACCTCCAAATCACCGATTCCAACCTCACCAAATTCCAAAAGGTCACCGACGCCAACCCCCAAAAGAAGGACTACGCCTGGGGCACCGCCGAACTCGTCAACTTCAAAAACACCGACGGCGCAGCCCTGAACGGCATCCTCTACAAACCCGCCAACTTCGACCCCGCAAAAAAGTATCCATTACTCGTCTACATCTACGAACGCCTCTCCGACGGTCTCCACGGCTTCGTCGAGCCCTCCCCCTCCCATCGCGTCAACGCCTCGCTCTATGCCAGTAACGGCTATCTCGTCCTCATGCCCGACATCGCCTACACCGCCGGCTACCCCGGCGATAGCGCCATGAAATGCGTCCTCGCCGCCGTGCAAAAGGTGGCCGACATGGGCATCGTCGACGAAAAGAAAATCGGCATCCAGGGCCACAGCTGGGGCGGCTACCAGATCGCCTACATGGTCACCCGCACCAACCGCTTCGCCGCCGCCGCCCCCGGCGCCCTCGTCGCCAACATGACCTCCGCCTACGACGGCATCCGCTACGGCACCGGCGTCCCCCGCCAGTTCCAATACGAGCGCGGCCAAAGCCGCATCGGCGGCAGCCTCTGGGAATACCCCATGCGCTACCTCGACAACTCCCCCCTCTTCCGCGCCGATCAAATCCAAACGCCGCTGCTCATGCTTCACAACGACAAGGACGACGCCGTCCCCTTCACCCAAGGCCTGGAGTTCTATCTCGCCCTCCGCCGCCTCAACAAAGAGGTGTACTTCTTCAACTACAACGGCGAACCCCACGGCCTCCGAAAACGGCCCAACCAGAAGGACTACGCCCAACGCATGTTCGAATTCTTCGGCCACTTCCTCCAAGGCGCCCCCTCCCCGGAATGGATGGAAAAAGGAATCCCTTATAGCGGCACGAATCGATAAGCGAGAATAAAGAGGAAATGAACTCCTGCGATAACGAGCACCGCCAGACGGTGCGTGTGAAGCGCGTCGATGAAGTGACGTCGCTCGATGAACTCTTCCGCCACTGCCTCCCGGCCTTCGGCGGCGCCTACCTCCGCCGCATCTATACGATTCTCGACCGCGCCATCGGCATGGGCTGCCCGCTCACGCTCGCCATCGCCGGGCCTGTCACCGTCTCCGGCCAGCACCAGACGTGGCTGCTGCCCTTGCTCGAAACCGGCTGGGTCGCCTACCTCTCCACCACCGACGCCGTCTGCTATCACGACGGCCACCGCTCCCTCACCGGCCGCCGCGATCCGGTCTTCGAAGTGCCCATCTTCGGCGACGACGGCGCTCTCCGCGACGAACGCACCATCCGCGTCACCGACATGGCCTTCGACGAAGACGTCCTCCTCGATCAGGACCGCTTCCTCACCGCCATCCTCCAACTCCCCGAGTTCCAGAAGAAGATGACCGGCACCGAGCTCCGCAACCTCCTCGGCAAGTGGTACGCCGATCAGGAAGCCGCCGCCAACGTCGAACCCGGCCTGCTGGCGACCTGCCACAAAATGGCCATCCCCGTCTTCGTCGGCGCTCCCGGCGATGGCAGCGTCTTCCTCAACTCCATGAAGCTCTGGGCCATGCGCGAAGCCGGCCTCCTACCCGAATATTCGTTCGATCTCGACATCCACGCCGAAGTCTTCGAAGCCTGCGCCTACCACCACTGGGGCCTCTTCGAAAGCGGCCCGAAAGCGCTCGCGACATTCATGCTCGGCGGCGGCGTGCCGAAGAACTACAACCTCCAGCCCGAACCCGCCTTGGGCCAGGTCCTCGGCCTCCCCGACGTCCGCGGCTACGAGTTCGACGTCCAGATCACAACCGCCCCCGTCACCGACGGGTCGCTCTCCTCCTGCCCGCCCGCCGAAGCCGTCACCTGGGGTAAGGTCGACCGCGAAACCTACATCCAATCCACCGAATCCATGCAGGGCGATTACTCGATGGTCATCCCCTTCCTGATCAAGGCTCTCCTCGATCGCCGCGCCAAGTTCGCCCGCCTCCACGAAGAGCTCGGCGACGTCCTCTTCGAACGCCATCCCGAAGCCCGCGGCTACCTCCGCTCCCGCGACGGCTACAGGCTGTACGAAAAGCGCCAGACGCTGGTCGCTGGCCTGCGCGATGCCGTCCGCGAAAACGGCGACTGGCTCCGCGAATCGCTCCAATACCCGCTCCCGGCGGTGCGTGGATGACACGCCGCCAGCCGGTCCACGTCGTCTACGGCGGCGCCCATCTCTTCAAGCCCGACATCGCGCAGAAGCTGGGCAACATCGCCCTGGGCGCTCTCGACAAATGGACGCCCACGGCCGGCGAACTCGACTGCACCGAAGCCGTCCTCGAACGGGTCCGCGAAAAGCTGAAGACCGAACCCGTCGAAGACTACCGCATCGATTTTGAAGACGGCTACGGCGTCCACGACGACGAAGAAGAGGACCGCCACGTCATGGCCGTCGCCAAGGCCGTCCGCCAGGGCGCCGAAGCCGGCACGCTCCCGCCATTCCTGGGCATCCGCATCCGCCCGTTAAATGGTGCCACGCGCGACCGCGCCCTAAAAACCCTCCGCTTCTTCCTGCAACACGTCTCCTACCGTCTCCCGGCCAACTTCCGCGTCACGCTCCCCAAAGTTGAGCGCCCCGAAGAAGTCGCCCAACTCGCCATGGAACTCCGCGGCCGCGCCTGGATCGAAGCGCTAATCGAAACCCCGCCCATCATCGGCCGGCTGAAAGAACTGATCGACGCCGCCGGCGGCAAGCTCCAAAGCGTCC
>CANIFK010000858.1 GCA_947466555.1 Acidobacteriota bacterium
ACCCAGGCCGACGCGGCGGTCAGCGAGAGCCATGCGCCCGCCAAAAAGGCGCCGCGGCGACTCTTGGGAACCAAGTGAGGTCCATTATGTTGACACGACGGAATATCCTGCGCGGCCTCGGCGTTGCCATGGCGACTCCCTGGCTTGAGTCCGGCGTCTTCGGCGCCACCGGCGTCGAACGCCTCGCCGCTCCGCCCCTCCGCCTCGCCTGCCTCTTCATGCCCAACGGCGTTCGCCCCGAACACTGGACCCCCGAAGGCGACGCCGAATCCTACGAAATCACGCCCCACCTGAAGCCTCTCGAAGGCCTCCGTGGCGATTTCATGCTGCTCGAAAATCTCTGGAACAAAAACACCGTCGGCCGCAACGGCCACTGGCCCAAAGTGCCCGCGTGGCTCTCCGGCGGTTTCGTCGAACGCACCACCGGTGGCGACCTCGATTCCGGCGGCACCACCCTCGACCAACTCCTCGCCCAACGCATCGGCCACCAGACCCCTCTGCCATCGTTTGAACTCGGTTGCGACGCCCCCCGCACCGGCATCGATACCGCCGGCGGCGGCTTCCCCCGCGCCCTCGGGTCCTTCCTCAGCTGGGCCGATCCCAAGACCCCCGTCCCCAAAGAAATCGTCCCCCAACTCGCCTTCGACCGTCTCTTCCGCAACAAGCGTTCCCCGGTCGTCTCCAGCGTCAATCCCCAATCCCCCGAGCTCCTCGATTCCCTCCAACGCGACGACACCTCCGTCCTCGACGTCGTCCTCGAACAGGCCCGCTCCCTCCGCGCCAAAGGCAGCAAAGGCGACCAGGCCCGCCTCGACGAATACTTCGAATCCGTGCGCTCCGTCGAACGCCGCCTCGAAGCCTCCATGAAGCCCCAAAAGCGCTGGATCAACGAAGGCAAATTCCCGCTCGATCGTCCCATTGCCGGCATCCCCACCAGCCATCTCGAACACGTCCGCCTCATGCTCGACATCATGGTCCTCGCCTTCTGGACGGACTCCACGCGTGTCGCCACGTTCATGATGGGCGACGCCCAGTCCTCTCACGACTACTCGTTCCTCCCCGGCGTCAAAGGCAACTTCCACGGCCTCTCGCACCACCGCGACCTCCCCGACACCCGCGCCCAATACGAAGCCATCATCAACTGGCACACCGAGCAACTCGCCTACCTGCTCACCAAAATGAAGGGCCTCAAGGAAGGCGACGGCTCCCTCCTCGATCACTCCATGGTCCTCTTCGGTTCGTCGCTCAAATGCGGCAACCGCCACATCGAAGAAAATCTGCCGCTCCTCCTCGCCGGCCGCGGCAACGGCACCCTCCGCCCCGGCCGCCGCGTGCGCTTCGAAAAGAAGACCCCCTTCTGCAATCTCCACCTGGCGCTGATGGAGCGCATGGGCGTCAAGGAAGAGTCCTTCGGCGATAGCACCGGCGTAGCGCAAGGCCTGGCCTAGCAGCGTGTCAAAACTCTCGCTCATCTCCCGCTGGTACCTCCGCCCCGGCTGCGAAGCGGCCGCGCTCGCCGCCGTCGAACACCTCGCCGCCGCCGTCCAGGCCCACGAACCCGGCACGCTCACCTACTACGTCCACACCCCCGATACTCGCCTCCAATCCCTCCCCCCGGCCGACCCCCATTCCCTCCTCTTCTTCGAGGAATACCAGGACCCCGCCGCCTTCCACGCCCACGTCACCGGCCCCCTCTTCACCGGCTTCGTCCACGATCACGGCAACCTCTTCGTCGCCGCCAATGGCAAGCCCTTCACCTTCGTCGAATTCCTGACCCGCCGCGCCGGCTTCACCCGTTCTGAAACTGCCCAACCCCAAGCCGTCGCCACCAACGCCCACCCCGCCGTCATGTTCGAAATCATCGCCAACGATCAGGCCAATTTGAAGGCGTTCTATCAAACCGTCTTCCACTGGAACTACACCATCGGCACCGGCGATTTCGCCTACGTCAAGTTCCCCGTCCAAACCCTCCCCCTCCTCGGCGGCATCGGCCAGGCCAACCCCCAAATCCCCGGCTTCGACCCCGGCCACAACTTCTATCTCCTCGTCGACGATCTCCAAGCCACCATCAACGCCGCCCTCGCCGCCGGAGCCTCCAAGCTGGCCGACCCCGTCGCTATCGATGGCTACCACTTCGCCATGATCAAGGATCCCGAAGGCAACCCCATCGGTCTCATCCAACCCTTCACCGCCAACTAGGAACTAACCCACATGACCACCCAGGAAGTCGCCACTCAACTCGTTGCCCTGTGCCGCGAAGGCAAATTCGTCGAGGCCATCCACGCCCTCTACTCCCCCGAAATCGTCAGCGTCGAAGCCACCGCCATGCCCGGCGGCTCCCGCGAAGCGGCAGGCCTCGAAGCCATCCTCGGCAAAGCCAACTGGTGGCAGGAAAATCACGAAGTCCACGGCGCCACCATCGAAGACCCCTTGGTCTCCACCGCCCACTTCTGCGTCCGCTTCACCATCGACGTCACCTTCAAACCCACCGGCCGCCGCCACACCATGGACGAACTCGGCGTCTATCAGGTCAAGGACGGCAAGATCATCCGCGAAGAGTTTTTCTACAGCTTCTAAAACGGCAAAGGCCCGGTCCGCCAGGACCGGGCCTCCACCAAACGACCAAACGGAAAATCAGACCTTCGCCGGAACAATATACGGCGCGCGATACGCACGCGTCAGCAGCTTGTTCGCTTCCGGATCGTTCTTCACTGTCCAGGTCTTCTCGTCCCAGTGCAGCGTCCGCCCCACGCGATACGAAACGTTCGCCAGGTGCATCAGCACGCACGACATCGCGCCCTCTTCAATCTCCGCGGTCAGGTCCGTATTCTTCCGGCTCTTCACCGCGCCAATGAAGTTTTCAAAGTGGTGGTCGCGCTCCGTCCGCGCCGAACCCGGCTTGCCGTCCTTGCCCATGAAGCTCGTGTACTTGTTGTAGCCGTCAATCACCACGTAGCCGTTGGAGCCGTAGAACGTATTGCCAATCGTGTTCCCCGCGCGTTC
>CANIFK010000859.1 GCA_947466555.1 Acidobacteriota bacterium
CTCATCGCCTGCCTCACGCTCCCCGCCCAACAACCCGGCTTCAATTACGACGAGGCCAAAGTCCCCGCCTACACCCTCCCCGACCCCCTCGTCCTCGCCGACGGCACCCCCGTCAAGGACGCCGCCACCTGGCGCAAAAAACGCCGCCCCGAGATCCTCGACTTGTTCGCAGAACAGGTCTACGGCCAAACCCCAAAAACCAAAATCAAACTCCGCACCGAACTCCTCGAAATCGACAAAACCGCCCACAACGGCCTCGCCACCCGCAAACAGGTCCGCGTCTGGTTCGGCCCCAATGCCGACGCCCCCTCCATGGACCTCCTCATCTATCTACCCAACAACATCAAAGGCCGCGTCCCCGCCTTCCTCGGCCTCAACTTCAACGGTAACCACACCATCCAGCCCGACCCCGAAATCCGCGTCACCAAATCCTGGGTCCGCACCAAAGGCAACGTCGCCTCCGATAAGGACCGCGCCGAAAGCGCCAGCCGCTGGCCCGTCGACATGATCCTCAAACGCGGCTACGCCGTCGTCACCGCCTACTACGGCGACATCGATCCCGACTTCGACGACGGCTTTAAAAACGGCGTCCACACCCTCTTCCCCCGTTCCGAAAAGCCCAACGAATGGGGCTCCCTCGGCGCCTGGGCATGGGGCCTCTCCCGCGCCATGGACATCATCGAAAAGGAAAAAGAAATCGATAGCTCCAAGGTCGTCCTCCACGGCCACTCCCGCATCGGCAAAGCCGCCCTCTGGGCCGGCGCGCAAGACGAACGCTTCGCCATCGTCATCTCCAACGACAGCGGCGAAGGCGGCGCCGCCCTCGCCCGCCGCAAGTTCGGCGAAACCACCGCCCGTATCAACACTTCCTTCCCCCACTGGTTCGACGGCAACTTCAAACAATACAACGACAAGGAAGACTCGATCCCCGTCGATCAGCACATGCTGCTCGCCCTAATCGCCCCAAGACCCCTCTACGTCAACTCCGCCCTCGAAGACACCTGGGCCGACCCCAAAGGCGAGTTCCTCGGCGCCCTCGCCGCCGACCCCGTCTATCGCCTCCTCGGCATGCCCGGCCTCCTCATCAAGGAGCACCCGCCCGTCGAAAAGCCCTCCACCGGCGGCACCATCGGCTACCATATCCGAAAAGGTAAACATGACGTCACCGACTACGATTGGACGCAGTGGATGAACTTCGCCGACTTACACTTCAAAAAGAAATAACTTACTTCTTCTTTTTCCCCGTATCCGGCCGGTTGTCCTTCACAAACCCATCCCGGTTCGGCATCTTCACCTTGGGCAAAGTCTGCGCGTTCATCTCATCGCGCTCGCCAATAATCCCATTCATATGCAGAATCAGCGCCACCACGGAATAAGTCTGGTTCGCATCCAGTAACCCCGGGTTATCAAACGGCATCGCCCGGTGCACATAGTCGTAAATGGTGGTCGCGTAAGGCCAAAAACTCCCAACAGTCTTCAACGGCTTGGCCGTCTTCAACGATCCCTTCCCGCCCACCAGCGGACCCTCTTCATCCCCCTGCCCCTGCGCCCCGTGGCATCGCGCACACCGCCGCGAATAGATATCCCGCCCATCCGCCGCCGTTCCCTTCCCCGCCGGCAACCCCGTCCCATCCGGAGCCATAAACTGGTCGGTGGCCTTGATCTCATCCGCCGAAGCCGCCCGGCCCACGTTATACTTCTGCCCAAACGCACAAACCCCAAAAACCAAAACCACCAATAAACTACGCATTTTTCACGCTCCCATCCGCCCCGATCTTCCACATCTTCACACCGTTATAGTGGTACTGCGAATTCGCCCCCCGCGCCTCGGTCAACTCCTCCCGCGACGGCTGCGTATACCCCGCCGAATCCACCGCCCGCGCCGTAATCTCCGTCTCCGTCCCGTCCCACTTCCACGGCAACCGGAACCGCGTAAACGCCTTCGGCAACCGAGGCTCCTGCAACGCCGCCTTCGTCCACGTCTTCCCGCCGTCGGTCGAAACCTCGACTTTCTCAATCACCCCACGCCCGCTCCAAGCGAGACCCCGTATCTCCTGAAACCCCGGCCCGCCTAACTTCTGCCCGCCGCTCGGATAAGTAATCACGCTCTTGGCATCCATCACAAAGGTGAACTGCCGCGCCGTCCCATCCGCCAGTAAGTCCGTGTATTTGGACGTTTCGTCTTTTGTCTGATTCGGCTGATCCACAATCTTAATCTGCCGCAACCACTTCACATTCACATTGCCCTCATACCCCGGCACCACCAGCCGCAACGGATACCCCTGCTCCGGCCGGATCGCCTCCCCGTTCTGGGCATAAGCAACCAGACAATCTTCCAGAGCCTTCTCAATCGGCAAACTCCGGCTCATCTTGCAGGCATCGGCGCCCTCGGCCACCAGCCACTTGCCCGCCGGTTTCACCCCCGCCTCTTCCAACAAAATCTTCAACGGCACCCCCGTCCACTCGCTGCAACTGGCCAACCCAAAACTCGCCGCCACGTTCGGCCCGCCCGGTGCCTTCCACTCCCCGCCCGAATTCCCCGCGCACTCCACAAAGTAGATGTGCGAAGCCGATGGCAACCGCTTCAAATCGGCGACAGTAAACACCAACGACCGCTCCACCAACCCATGCAGCAGCAACGTGTGCTTCGCCGGATCCAAGTCCGGCACCCCCGCGTGATGCCGCTCAAAGTGCAACGAAGAAGGAGTAATGATCCCCTCCGTCTCCGCCAGCGGCGTCCGCGTAGAACCAATCTGCGGCCGCTTCAAATCCGGCACAGCCCGCTTGGCCGTCTCAAACTGCGACCGTTCCCCGTAAGCCCGAATCGGCTTCCCCAGCGCGCTCGGCAGCTTTTCTTCGTCAACCTTCGCCCCCGGCTGCGAGCTGCATCCGGCAAGAGCTACGATTCCAGACAACTGTAGAAAACGGCGGCGTTCGTTTTTCGGCACGCAGCGATTGTACCTTACTTCGTTTTCACGAAAAAGATATCAATGTAATCGGC